>CAOXUF010000012.1:16068-18736 GCA_948560485.1 uncultured Eubacterium sp. | reverse complement strand
AATGGGGAGCGTTTACGAAACCTCATTTATGATTCTTTTATTTTATAGTGCGCTTAGCACGACAGATATTTCATTTTATGAAATATCTGTGCATTGCTTTACTAATTACCAAATATTCGGTGAAGATGAAGTCGGTACTTTAATTTTCAGACACTTTTTATATCTACAAATGTTTATGAAATTTAGTTTCCATGTGTATCCTTTTATACTCGAACCACCTCGACAAACTGAAATTTACAAATACAAAAAAGATGTTGGATATTAGACAAAACAAAATGAAATGTCTGATATCTTACATCTTTTTTTATGGATGTAAAGGATTGGAAAAATCTATTGACCGTAATTTTTGAAAAAGATATACTGGCAACAATTTGAAAAAGGAGACAGCAGATGTTTGGAAAGATAATAGGTACAGGATCATATATTCCAGAGCAGTTTTTCACCAATGAAGATTTGACAAATTATATTGATACAAGTGATGAATGGATTACTGACAGAACCGGTGTTAAGAAAAGACATATTATGCAGGATGAGACTACAGCAGACATGGCAGTGGAGGCTGCAAAAAAAGCTGTGGAGTGTGCAGGAATCAAATGTGATGAAATAGATATGATTATTGTGTCTTCTGTCTCTTCCAATGTGATTTTGCCGAATACAGCCTGTTATGTTCAGGATAAAATAGGTGCGGTAAACGCTTTTTGCTTTGATATAAATACAGCCTGCACCGGTTTTATTATGGCTTACAATACGGCGCAGAGTTATATTGATACAGGTCTGATTCAAACAGCACTGATTATCGGAGCAGAAGGACTTTCTAAGATTGTGGACTGGAGTGACAGAGGAACATGCATTCTCTTTGGAGATGGTGCCGGCGCGGCTATTTTGAAAAAAGACGATAAGGCAGTTTTTGATACTGTGATGCACGCAGACGGTTCTATGGGAGCTGCGCTTACCTGTGACAATGGGTTTGCATATAGAAAAAGACTGATAGATGAGACAGAAAACAAATTAATATGTCAGGGTGAGGGAAACAAACAAATAAGTGAACAGTCTCGGGAGGGTCATTGGAATCAGATACAAAATACATATGTACAGATGAACGGACAGGAAATTTTCCGTTTTGCGGTAAAGCAGGTTCCGGAGTGTATACAGGAATTGATGAAAAAATTAGAAATCAATAAAGATGAAATAGATATGTTTGTTTTACATCAGGCAAATTCGAGAATTCTTCAGGGAATTGCAAAAAGGTTAAAGGTATCTTTAGATAAGATTCCAATGAATGTGTCTGAATATGGCAATACATCTTCTGCATGTATTCCGATACTTCTGGATGAACTTTTCCGGACAGGGAAGTTGAAAGAAGGAGATAAGATTATTATGTCAGGATTTGGAGCAGGAGTAACATTGGCGGCAACTTATCTTGAAATATAGGAAATGTCTGTGTAGAAAAAAGCAGGAATAGAAAGGGTAAATTGCTTATGCACAGTAAGTAATGTTTATAGAAGTACTTAAAAATTTTGTAAAAGTTAATAACCGGCACAGCCGGATAAAAATTATAAAGGAGAAATATAAAAATGTTTGACAAAGTTAAAGAATTAATTGTTGATGAATTAGGAGTTGATGAAAGCAAAGTTGTTGAGGGAGCTACTTTCAACGAAGACTTGGGAGCAGACTCATTGGATTTGTTTGAGCTGGTAATGTCTTTTGAAGATGAGTTCGATGTAAAAATTCCAGTGGAAGATTTAGAGCAGATTAAAACTGTTGGAGATGTTGTAAATTATATTAAGGCGCATAAGGAATAAGGGGAAGGTTTTCGTTATGAAGACAGAGATAACTGAGTTATTAGGAATAAAATATCCGATTATTCAGGGAGGAATGGCATGGGTGGCCGATTTTCATTTGGCCGCCGCTGTTTCTAATGCAGGAGGATTGGGTATTATCGGAGCAGGTGGAGCTCCGGCGCAGTGGGTCAGAGAGCAGATTCTGGAAGCAAAAAAATTAACAGATAAACCGTTTGGTGTAAATATTATGCTGATGAACCCGGAAGCAGATGAGATTGCAAAAATTCTTATTGAAGAGGGAGTAAAAGTAGTTACTACAGGTGCAGGAAATCCGGCAAAATATATAAAGGACTGGAAAACTGCAGGAATCAAGGTAATTCCGGTTATTGCCAGCTGTGCTTTGGCAAGAATGATGGAGAAGTGTGGTGTGGATGCTGTCATTGCAGAAGGTAGTGAAGCAGGAGGACATATCGGAGAGATTACAACGATGTCTCTCGTTCCACAGGTCGTTGATGCAGTGAACATTCCGGTAATTGCAGCAGGCGGTATTGCCGATGGCAGAGGTATTGCGGCAGCTTTTATGTTAGGAGCAAAGGCAGTACAGATGGGCACGCAGTTTGTAGCAACCAAAGAGTGTACAGTACACCAAAATTATAAGGATAAAATCATTAAGGCAAAGGATATTGATTCTAAGGTGACAGGAAGAACAACAGGACATCCGGTAAGAGTACTTAGAAATAAAATGTCTAATGAATATATAAAAAGAGAAAATCAGGGAGCATCCTTTGAGGAATTAGAATTGCTTACTTTGGGTGGGCTGAAAAAAGCCGTTGTAGAGGGGGATGTCGTTGATGGAAGTGTTATGGCAGGACAGATAGCGGGTCTTG
>CAOXUF010000012.1:11491-16058 GCA_948560485.1 uncultured Eubacterium sp. | reverse complement strand
ATTGTCAGAAGTATCCGTCATGCAGAGGAACTGATATATGGAGGAATTAGAAATGAATAAGATTGCATTCGTTTATCCAGGACAGGGTGTGCAGACTGTAGGCATGGGAAAGGATTTTTATGATCAAAGTGAAGTTTCAAGAGCAGTCTATGACAAAGCAAATGAAGTATTAGACTTTCATGTTTCTGACATCTGTTTTCAGGAAAATGAAAAGATAAATAATACAGAATATACGCAGGCAGCATTGGTTACTACATATATTGCTATGACTGAGGAAATAAAATCAAGAGGAATATGTCCGGATGTAGCTGCAGGGCTTAGTCTTGGAGAATATGCAGCATTGGTTACAGCCGGCGGTATGACAGCAGAAGATGCAATTTGGGTGGTAAGGCAGAGAGGAATTTTAATGAACCGGGCAGTACCACAAGGTGAGGGAACAATGGCTGCGGTTCTTGGAATGACAGCAGATGAGATAGACAATGTAATAGCCGGCATAGAGGATGTGTCTGTGGCAAATTATAACTGCCCGGGACAGATTGTTATTACAGGAAAAAAACAGGCAGTTTATGATGCTATGAAAGTATTGGAAGAAGCCGGAGCAAGAAGGTGCCTGGAATTAAATGTAAGCGGACCGTTCCATTCAGAATTTTTGAAAGATGCAGGAAAACAGTTGTCAGAGAAATTAGAGGACATTTCATTACAGCCTCTGACAATTCCATATGTAACAAATGTTACCGGTGAATACATAACCAATATTGATGAAACAAAAGAACTGCTGGCAAGGCAGGTATATTCTCCGGTAAGATGGGAACAAAGTGTACGAAATATGATAGAAGACGGTGTAGATACATTTATTGAGATTGGTCCGGGAAAAACAATTGCCGGGTTCTTGAGAAAAATTGATAAGACAGTTTCATGTATCAATATTAACAATTTTGAGGATTTTAAGAAATTAGAAGAGATTTAGGGGCTGCGGACATACAGGTATGTCTGCACTGTTTACAGGAGGTATCAATGATACAGGAGAAAATTGCGGTAGTAACCGGGGCATCCAGAGGAATTGGAAAGGCAATTGCACTTAAACTGGCGTCCATGGATATGACAGTTATTGTAAATTATGCAGGTTCTAAAGAGAAAGCAGAGAATGTTGTAAAAGAAATTGAAGAGAAAGGCGGCAGGGCAGAGGCTGTGCAGTGTGATGTGGCTGATTTTGCCCAGTGCCAGAGAATGATAGAGGATGTACATAAACGCTATGGCAGTATTGATGTATTCGTCAATAATGCAGGAATTACAAGAGATGGCCTGGTAATGGTAATGAAAGAAGAGGACTTTGATGATGTGATTGCCACAAATCTGAAAGGAACATTTAACTGTATCAGGTTTGTTTCCAGAATTATGATGAAACAGAGACACGGAAAGATAATTAACATGTCTTCTGTTTCCGGCGTGGCAGGAAATGCAGGACAGGTCAATTATTCAGCAGCCAAAGCGGGGGTAATTGGAATTACGAAATCTATGGCAAGAGAACTTGCTTCCCGAAATGTGAACGTAAATGCGATAGCGCCGGGATTTATTGAAACAGATATGACAGGTGCATTATCGGAAAAAGTGAAAGAGCAGGCAGTTTCACAGATTCCTCTTGGCAGGTTTGGAAAAGCAGAAGAAGTGGCAGAACTGGCAGGCTTTCTGGCAGGTGATAAGAGTAATTATATTACCGGTCAGGTATTTCATATTGATGGCGGAATGGTAATTTAATCCGGTAACAATTCTGCTGAAAATTATTTGATGCAGCATTGTTATATTGTAAAAGAATGGAGAGTGATTGGTTTGAAGAGAGTGGTAGTTACAGGTATGGGAGCTATTACACCGATTGGAAACAGTGTAGAAGAATTTTGGGAAGGTGTAAAAGCAGACAAAGTAGGAATTGATGAGATTACGAAGTTTGATACAACAGATTACGCAGTAAAACTGGCAGCAGAGGTGAAAGGATTTCAGCCAAAAGAAAGAATGGATTTTAAATCTGCAAAGCGCATGTCGCCTTTTTCCCAGTACGCTGTCTGTGCGGCAAAAGAGGCAATTGAGCAGTCAGGTCTAAATTTGGAGCAGGAAGACCCATATCGTGTAGGTGTCAGTGTAGGTTCCGGTATTGGTGGAATGAGTGATATGGAGACGGAGCATAAAAAAATGCTGGAAAAAGGAAGCGACAGAGTAAAACCTCTGCTTGTTCCGATGATGATTACAAATATGGCAGCAGGAAATGTTGCAATTGCTTATGGAGCAAAAGGAAAGTGCATCAATGTTGTGACTGCCTGTGCAACGGGAACCCATTCTATTGGAGAAGCATATCGTTCCATACAGTGTGGAGAGGCAGATGTGATGATTGCCGGTGGAACAGAGAGTGCAATCACTCCTCTTGGTGTGGCAGGATTCACGAATTTGACTGCTTTAACTAAGAGTACAGATAAAAACAGGGCATCGATACCATTTGATAAAGACCGCAGTGGATTTGTTATGGGAGAAGGTGCAGGAATTGTTATTTTAGAAGAATTGGAACATGCAAAAAAAAGAGGAGCAACGATTCTGGCTGAAGTGGCCGGATATGGTGCAACTTGTGATGCATACCATGTTACATCTCCGGCAGAGGATGGAAGCGGCGCTGCAAAGGCAATGGAAATTGCAATCAAAGAGGCAGGAATGACTGCAGAACAGGTAGACTATATTAATGCTCATGGAACAAGCACGCATCACAATGATTTGTTTGAGACAAGAGCCATTAAACTTGCATTGGGCGATGCTGCAAAAAATGTAAAAATAAATTCAACAAAATCTATGATAGGGCATCTGTTAGGAGCAGCCGGAGGTGTAGAGTTTATTACATGTGTAAAGAGTATAGAAGATGGCTATATTCATCCGACGGTAGGATTGAAGGAATCGGGTGAAGAATGTGATTTAGATTATGTAATGGGAGAAGGAGTTTATCAGGATGTAAATTTTGTTTTGTCGAATTCATTAGGATTTGGCGGACATAATGGAACTCTTGCAATCAAAAAATATTCAGAGGAAAGGGCGTAAGCAGATGAATATTAGTGATATTAAAGAATTGATTAGGGAAGTCTCTAATTCTGAAATAGATGAATTTCAATATGAAGATGATGGTGGGATGTTGTCACTTGTTAAAGGAAAACGTGGCACTGTTGTAAAAGAGTATATAAAAGAAGATATTGTTGTACCACAGGCGGAGGAAAAAGTTTTTATAGAAGAGACAGATATGAATGTAAAGACGGTAACTTCTCCATTGGTAGGAACTGTATATATGGCGCCTGCAGAAGGAGAAGAGCCATTTGTTTCTGTCGGAGATGTCGTTAAAAAGGGTCAGGTACTGGCAATTGTGGAAGCAATGAAATTAATGAACGAAATCGAATCAGAATATGATGGCGTTATTAAAGAAATTTGCGTAAATAATGAAGAGGCAGTGGAGTTTGGTCAGAAGCTTTTTGTTATAGAGTAATGAAGAGGGAAAGGAAAGTTTTTCATGTTAAATATAGAAGAAATTAAACAAATTATTCCACACAGACATCCTTTTTTACTGATTGATTATATTGAAGATTATGAGCCGGGAAAATATGCAGTAGGATACAAGTGTGTAACTTACAGAGAAGATTTTTTTGCAGGTCACTTTCCAAACCTGCCTGTAATGCCTGGTGTATTGACGATTGAGGCGTTGGCACAAGTAGGAGCAGTCGCAATCTTAAGCATGGAAGAAAACAAAGGAAAAACTGCTTTTTTTGGTGGTATTAATAAATGCCGTTTTAAGGGAAAGGTAGTTCCGGGAGATAAATTAAAGCTGGAAACAGAGATTATTCAGCAAAAGGGGCCGGTCGGAATAGGAAAGGCAACAGCCAGTGTAGAAGGAAAGACGGTGGCTGTAGCAGAACTTACATTTATGGTTGGTTAGTTGAAAACGAGGTGATTTTTGTGATACAAAAAATGTTAATTGCAAACAGAGGAGAAATCGCTGTAAGAATTATAAGAGTCTGCAGGGAAATGGGAATACAGACTGTTGCAGTTTATTCTGTGGCAGATAAAGAAGCGCTCCATACACAGCTGGCGGATGAGGCTATCTGCATCGGAGAAACAAAATCCAGTGAAAGTTATCTGAACATGGAAAGTATTATCAGTGCAGCAGTTACTTCAGGAGCAGATGCTATCCATCCGGGATTTGGATTTTTGTCGGAAAATCCTGTTTTTGCAAAGTTGTGCGAAAAATGCAATATTACATATGTAGGACCAAAGTCTGATGTGATAGAAAAAATGGGAAATAAGGTAGAAGCAAGAAATACTATGATAAATGCGGGAATCCCTGTAATTCCGGGGAACAATGACGGTATTTGCGACTGTGCCACAGGAAAAAGTGTTGCCAAGCATGTGGGATATCCAATTATGATCAAAGCAGCTTCTGGTGGTGGCGGTAAGGGTATGAGAGTAGCTTATACAGCAGAGGACTTTGAAAATGCATTTATGGCTGCGCAGAAGGAAAGCGAGATGGCTTTTGGCGACAATACAATGT
>CAOXUF010000012.1:4355-11481 GCA_948560485.1 uncultured Eubacterium sp. | reverse complement strand
ATGTATATTGAGCATTTTGTTGAGCATCCAAGACATATAGAATTTCAGATTATGGCAGATAAGTATGGGAATGTCGTTCATCTTGGAGAAAGGGATTGCTCATTGCAGAGAAATCATCAGAAAATTATTGAGGAAGCACCGTCTTGTGCATTGTCGGAAGAACTTCGGGAAGAAATGGGACAGATGGCTGTGAAAGCTGCGATGGCAGCAGGCTACGAAAATGCAGGAACGATAGAGTTTTTATTGGAGAAAACCGGAAAATATTATTTTATGGAAATGAACACAAGAATTCAGGTTGAACATCCGATTACAGAAAGTATTACGGGAATTGATATCGTAAAAGAACAGATAAAAATTGCCGATGGAAAGGAACTCCCTTTTACGCAGGATGATATTGTGATTAAGGGACATTCCATAGAGTGCCGGATTAATGCGGAAAATCCGGATAAAGGATTCAGACCGTGTCCCGGCAAAATCAAAGAAATACATTTTCCCGGTGGAAATGGTGTAAGGGTGGATTCTGCAATATTTTCAGGCTGTGAGATTACACCGTACTATGATTCTATGCTTGCAAAATTAATTGTTTATGCAGAGAACAGAGAAGAAGCAATTCACAAAATGAGAAGTGCCCTTGGAGAAGTCGTGATAGAGGGAATTGACACAAATATTGATTATGAGTATGAGATTATCAATGACAGTAAATTTATTTCAGGAAATTTTGATGTAGATTTTATTGAAAAGTTTAACAGAGACAGGAGAGCTGTAAGTTGAAATTACAAAAACGAATCAAAAAACAGAGAAATGAATATATAACAATTAAAATTCCAAAGCCGGATGTTCCAAAAGGCTTGTTTACAAAATGTAAAAAGTGTGGAAATATGGTTCTCTCAGAAGAGGTAAAAGAAAAAGGATATGTATGTCCGAAATGTGGAGAATATTTTAGAATTCATGCGAAAACAAGAATCCGAATGATTGCTGATAAGGGAAGTTTTGAATCATGGTTTGAGGGAATGGAGATTGAAAATCCTTTGCAGGATGAGGAGTACGAAAAGAAATTATTAGATATTAAAGAAAAAACAAAGTTAGATGAAGCAGTCATCACAGGAAAAATTTTAATTCATGGACATCCGACAGCAGTTGCAGTAATGGATGGAAGATTTATGATGGCAAGTATGGGAAGTATTGTAGGGGAGAAAATTACGAGAACCGTAGAGAGAGCTACAAAAGAGAATCTTCCTATGATTATTTTTTCCTGTTCGGGTGGAGCCAGAATGCAGGAAGGCATTGTTTCCCTAATGCAGATGGCAAAAACTTCGGCGGCATTAAAACGTCACAGTGACGGTGGAAATTTGTATATTTCTGTACTAACAGATCCGACGACGGGAGGAGTTACGGCAAGTTTCGCAATGCTTGGAGATGTGATTATTGCAGAGCAGGGAGCATTAGTTGGATTTGCAGGGCCCCGTGTAATAGAGCAGACCATCGGACAAAAACTGCCAAAAGGATTTCAGAGAGCGGAGTTCTTGTTGGAGCATGGTTTTGTGGATATGGTTCTGGAAAGAAATAAGATAAAGCATACACTCAGTGAAATTGTATCTATGCATTATATAAAAAATAATGAGATAAGGAATCATCAGCGACAGGAAGAAGTTCACGAAGAATGTGGGGCAGAGGGCAGCGTTCTATCGGCTTGGGAAAAGGTTCAGATTTCCAGAGATAATAAAAGACCGTCAGGAGAGGATTATATCGAAAATCTCTTTGATGATTTTATAGAGTTTCATGGAGACAGATATTATGGTGACGACAGTGCAGTAATGGGAGGAATTGCCCGGTTTCATGGAATGCCAGTGACAGTGATAGCCCAGGTAAAAGGTCATAGTACCAAGGAAAATATAAAAAGAAATTTTGGAATGCCGTCTCCGGAAGGGTATCGAAAGGCATTAAGGCTTATGAAACAGGCAGAAAAGTTTCACAGACCGGTTGTCTGTTTTGTTGATACGCCGGGAGCATTTTGTGGAATAGAGGCTGAAGAAAGGGGACAGGGCGAAGCAATTGCAAAAAATTTGTTTGAGATGTCCGGGATTTGTGTTCCGATTTTATCTGTTTTCGTAGGTGAAGGAGGAAGCGGAGGTGCGCTGGCGTTAGCTGTAGCAAATGAAGTCTGGATGCTGGAAAACTCGGTTTATTCTGTACTTTCTCCGGAAGGATATGCCAGTATTTTGTGGAAAAATGGAAAACTGGCAGATAAGGCAGCTGATGCCATGAAAATGACTGCACATGATATCAAAGAGTTAAATGTAATAGAAAAGGTTCTGAGTGAACCTGATAATTATTGTGTAGAAAATATGGGAAGTGTAATAGAACAGTTAGATATTGAAATTCAAATGTTTCTAGCAGAAAAGATGAAACTTACAGAGGCAGAAATCGTAGAAGAACGATATCAAAGATTTAGGAGAATGTAATGAATTTAAGACCTTTAATCATAGGAGAGTTAAAAGCAGATATTCCGGTAATTCAGGGAGGAATGGGCATTGGAATCTCATTGGCAAATCTTGCAGGAGCAGTAGCGAATGAAGGTGGTGTCGGCATTATATCTACAGCACAGATTGGTTATAGAGAAAAAGACTTTTATGAGAATCCATTAAAAGCAAATTTAAGGGCTATCCGACAGGAATTTCAAAAAGCAAGAAAAATTTCTCCGGATGGAATTATAGGTTTTAATATTATGACAGCTTTGAATCATTATAAAGAGCAGGTCATTGAGGCGGTAAAGAGCGGTGCAGATATTATTATTTCAGGAGCAGGGCTGCCGGTAGAACTGCCGGAGTTTGTGAAAGGTTATAAAACAAAAATTGCGCCGATTGTTTCAGGGAGAAAGTCCGCAGAGGTTATTCTGAAATATTGGGATAAGAAATATAAGACAACAGCAGATATGATTGTGATTGAGGGGCCTAAGGCTGGTGGACATCTGGGCTTTTCAAAAGAAGAAATAATAAAATACGAGAGTAGCAGTTATGATAATGAAGTGTTGCAGATAAAGGAAGTAGTAGAACGATACAGGGAAAAGTATAAAAAGTATATTCCAATTGTATTGGCAGGAGGCATCTCAAAACAAGAGGACATTCATCATGCTCTTTCTCTTGGAATGGATGGAGTACAGGTGGCATCTGCTTTTGTGACAACTGATGAGTGCGATGCAGATATCCGATATAAAGAGTCCTATATTCATGCAGAAAAAGAGGATATTACGATTGTGAAAAGTCCGGTAGGAATGCCGGGAAGAGCTATTAAGAATAAGTTTATGGCAGAAGTTATGAATGGAAAAAAAATTTCACCAAAGAAATGTCTTGGATGTTTAAAGAAATGTAACCCTGCAGAAATTCCTTATTGTATTACGGAGCGGTTGATTCACGCTGCAAAGGGTGACGTGGATAACGGACTTTTGTTCTGTGGTGGAAACAGCTATGAACAGAAAGAGATTACTACGGTTCATCAGGTGATGAAAAGATTGTTTGAGAATTAATGTGAGGATTGTACTGAAAAAATTGTTTTGTCATGTCACAAGTAATGTACATTTATTGGCAGAAAAGGTATAATTATTTCAGTAAACAGAAAATTAATATCGTGTAGAAGAGCGTGTCTGCTTTTTGGATAAAGGCATGGAGATTGGAGCAGAAATGGAAAATTTAGAAAAGACAGATAGAAGAATCAGGAGAACAAAAAAAGCAATCAAAGAGGCGTTGATTGAAGTGTTAAAAAAGAAAAATGTGGAAAATGTTACCATTAAAGAATTAGCAGACAAAGCAGATATTACGAGAGCTACATTTTATCAGTATTACAGGGACCCGGTAGATACACTAGAGCAGCTTCAGAAGGAAATATGTGCAGATTTGCAGAAAATTGTAGAAAAGACAGAAGGTGGAGATGCGGCAGGTTTTTTTGCACTTCTATTTCAATATTTTTATGAAGATAAAACAAAGGCAGATATTTTATCGTTTAGTATGCAGAATCAGACCGGATATGAAAAGTTGGGTCAGTATATACATAATAAATATATGCTCAGATGGAAGGATAAGTATATAGATAAGAGTCTGAAACAATACGAATATTATCGTTGTTATATTGTTTTCGGCTGTATTGCAGTAGTGGAAAACTGGGTCAGAGACGGAATGAAAGAGACACCGGAAGAAATGACGGAGATTGCAGTGAGTCTGCTGCCAAAACAGAAAATGTATTTGAAGTAGAGAACGGGAATAGCTGCCCGTTCTTTTATTGACTAAAAACATACAATAATTTATAATACTTTTTATGACAATAAAGTGCTGATTTTCGATAAAATCTGCGTGGAAAGATATGGTTTTTCCAACATAGAATATTAGAAATCAGTAATTGAAATATTTATGAGAGGCAGGAAACAGATTTGAGTAAACAAACGATTATGCTGGGCAATGAAGCCATAGCAAGAGGTGCTTACGAAGCAGGGGTTAAAGTGACATCTGCATATCCGGGAACACCGAGTACAGAAGTAAGCGAAAACGTAGTGAAATATGATGGCGTTTATGCAGAGTGGGCGCCAAATGAAAAAGTTGCAGCAGAAGTGGCGATTGGTGCATCTATGGCAGGAAGTCGCTCTATGTGCATGATGAAGATGGTAGGTCTCAATGTAGCTGCTGACCCACTTTATTCAGATGCTTATATTGGAGTCAATGGTGGTTTGGTAGTAGTTGTGGCAGATGACCCGGGTATTTACAGTTCACAGAATGAACAGGATACAAGAATGGTAGGCCGTGCCGCTATGATACCGGTTATTGAACCATCAGACAGCGAGGAGGCAAGAGTATTTACAAAGAGAGCTTTTGAGTTGTCAGAGGAATACGACACTCCTGTTATTTTAAGAACAACGACAAGACTCGCACATTCGCAAGGGTTGGTAAATCTCGAAGACAGAGTAGAGATAGAAGATAAACCTTATGAGAGAAATATCCAGAAGAATGTTATGATGCCGGTAAATGCGATTACAGCGCATAAAAAAGTAGAAGCGCGAATGAACAGAATGGCAGAAGACGCAGATACTTTAGATATTAATAAGGTAGAATATAATGATACAAGCATCGGAATTATTACTAGTGGTATTCCATATCAGTATGTCAAGGAAGTATTGCCAAATGCATCAGTATTAAAACTTGGTCTGGTACACCCTTTGGCAAAAGGGCTTATTCAAGAATTTGCAAGTAAAGTAGACAGATTGATTATCGTCGAAGAATTAGAACCTGTTATTGAAGAGCAGGTAAAGGCAATGGGCATTGCATGTGAAGGAAAGAATTTATTCACAATTCAGGGTGAATACAGTGCAAATATGCTGAGAGAAAAGATTCTCGGCGAAAAGGTTAACATAAAACAACCTGCACAGGCACCGGCAAGACCACCAATTTTGTGTCCGGGCTGTCCTCACAGAAGTACATATTCCGTACTAAAGAAATTGAGAATTCATGCAGCAGGCGATATTGGATGCTATACATTAGGGGCAGTAAACCCATTAGGCGTGGTTGATACAACACTTTGTATGGGTTCTAGTATTTCCACTCTTCATGGAATGGAAAAAGCAAAAGGCAAGGAATATATTAAAAATTGGGTAGCTGTAATTGGTGACAGTACATTCCTTCATACAGGTGTAAATTCCCTTATGAATATGGTATATAACAAATCAACTGGTACTGTGATTATCCTTGACAATTCAACGACAGGTATGACAGGTCATCAGGATCATCCGGCGACTGGAAAGACATTATCCGGTGAGGCAGCATATCAGGTAGACTTGGTTGATTTATGTAAGGCATTAGGTGTACAGCATGTAGAGGTTGTCGATGCTTTTGATGTGGACAGACTGACAAAGGTTGTAAAAGAAGAAGTGGCACGTGACGAGGTTTCTGTTATTATTTCCCAGTCTCCTTGTGCATTATTAAAATCCTTTGTTCCAAAGGGTAAGTGCTATACAATTCCTGAAAAATGTGTGAAGTGTGGACAGTGTCTGGTTCCGGGATGTCCGGCAATGACAAAGAATGCAGATGGAACAGTGGCAATTGATGAAACAATGTGTAATGGCTGTGGACTTTGCATGAGCAATTGCAAGTTCGGTGCGATTGAATTGAAAAAGAAGGGAGAATAATCATGGCAGAGACAAAAAATATTATGATTGTAGGCGTTGGCGGTCAGGGTACTCTCCTTACAAGTAGAATATTAGGCGGTATCACTGTTGCAGCAGGATATGATGTAAAATTATCAGAAGTCCATGGTATGGCACAGCGTGGCGGCAGCGTTGTTACTTATGTCAGATATGGCGAGAAAGTGGCAGAGCCGATTGTTGAACCGGGTACAGCAGATGTGTTGATTGCATTTGAGAGATTAGAGGCATTACGTTATGCACATTTCTTAAAGGAAGATGGTGTCATTATCGTGAATGATCAGAGAATTGACCCGATGCCGGTAGTGACAGGTGCGGCAGAATATCCAAAAGGTATTATTGAATCCCTGTCAGAGCAGTATAAGGTAATATCTGTAGATGCTCAGGCAGAGGCACTTGCCATGGGAAATTCAAGAGTATTTAATGTGATTATTCTTGGAATTGCAGCGAAACATATGGATTTTCCAAAGGAGCAGTGGATAGAGGTAATTAAGAACACCGTTCCACCAAAGACAATTGATATCAATGTGGCGGCGTTTGAGCGTGGCTATGAAATAGCATAGAAAAAAGGAGTCATCTTCAGTGGTGACTCCTTTTCAAATTTTCAGTCTGGTAGGTGTTGTATCCTTCATAATGATAACTTGCATCAATACCTTTCATATAGACTTCTCTGTCATTAATATCATATTGTGTGGGTAATAACTACTTGATATACTATATAGAAGCGAATATTAGGCGAAAATGCAAAAGTTTCTATGAAAAATGTGGGAAAATACAAAAGTTCCTATCAGAAACGTATGCCGGTAAGGCTTTTGATGAAAATATTTGGAAAGAAGGAAAATAAAATGATAATAGATATTCATACACATACATTTCCGGAAAAAATTGCAGAGAGTGCAATAGCCCATATGGAAAAGGATATTGTAAAGGGACAGGGGTTTGAGG
>CAOXUF010000012.1:0-4345 GCA_948560485.1 uncultured Eubacterium sp. | reverse complement strand
TGAGGTAAAGTGTGCCAGAATCCCGACTTACCAGGGACTGTCTGACAGTACGAAGAATGCGGGGATGGATTTGTCAGTAGTGTGTCCTGTCGCAACGAATGTGAATCAACCGGAAAAGATTAACAGATTGTCAGCAAAATTAAATGAAAAAATGGACGAGTCAAGGATTTTTAACTTTGGGGCGATTCATCCGGATTGTGAAAACTATAAAGAGATTATTAATGACATTGTTGCAATGGAATTAAAAGGAATAAAGATACATCCTGATTATCAGCATACATTTTTTAATGATGACAAATACCTTTATATTTTGGATTATGCGGCGAATAAAGGGCTTGGAATTATTGTTCATGCGGGAGAGGATGTAGGACTTCCGGATACGATACACTGTACGCCGGATATGGTATTGGATTTATGGAAACATATTCAGCCGGAAAAACTGATTCTGGCTCATATGGGAGGCTGGAGAATGTGGGATGAGGTAGAAGATAAAATCATAGGTTTACCTTTATATTTGGATACAGCAGTTGTCCTGAACAGAAAGTTCCCTGTTAAGTTAGAAAATGAACAGTTTGTCAGAATGGTAAAAAATCATGGAGTTGACAGGATTTTATACGGAACAGACAGTCCGTGGTACGACCAGACACAGGCACTGGAAGATTTTCAACAATCAGGGCTTTCAGATAATGATAAAAGATTAATATTAGGTGAAAATGCCAATCGTATTTTTGGATTTATAAAAAAATAGCATTGTTGACTTATTACACCATATTTTTTATAATAGTTTATAACTTTAAAGTGACGAAGTAAAAATGTACATAGATACAATTTTTAATAGGAACTGATTATAAACAAGGAAGAAGGATAAAAAATGCCAATTACAGAGATATTAGAAAAAAATGCCAGAGAGTTTGCAGAGGATGTGGCACTGGTAGAGATTAACCCGGATATACAGGAAAAGAAAAGAGTGACATGGCGTGAGTACGAGTTGATTCAGCCGGATGTAAACCAGCAGTATCGTAGAGAGATTACATGGCATGTATTTAATGAAAAAGCAAATCGTGTAGCCAATTTATTGTTAAGCCGTGGAATTCAGAGAGGTGACAAAGTAGCGATACTGATGATGAACTGTCTGGAATGGCTTCCAATTTATTTTGGAATTTTAAAGACGGGTGCTCTTGCAGTGCCAATGAATTTCCGTTTTGATGAGCAGGAAATTAAGTATTGCCT
Organism: uncultured Eubacterium sp.; assembly: GCA_948560485.1. The sequence goes on along the minus strand of CAOXUF010000012.1, from coordinate 3,115 downwards.
AGAACTTTCAGAGTCGGACGTTCTTTTCTTTGGACCGGAGTTTATCGGTCGTTTAGAAAAAATCGTTGATGAGATAGATGAGAAGAGAATTTTATTTTATGTAGGAGGAGATTGTCCTACATTTGCAGAAGATTATAATGATTTGGTAAATAACTGTTCTTCTCTTTCCCCAGAAATATTATTGACAGATAAGGATAATGCAGCAATTTATTTTTCATCAGGTACAACGGGATTTCCAAAGGCGATTCTACATAACCATGAGAGCCTGATGCATGCTGCAAAGGTTGAACAGAATCATCATGGACAGACAAAGGATGATGTATTCTTATGCATTCCGCCATTATATCATACAGGGGCGAAAATGCACTGGTTTGGAAGTTTCCTTACAGGCGGTAAGGCAGTACTGTTAAAAGGTGTTACGCCAAAGACGATTATGGAAACAGTGTCTAATGAGCATTGTAGTATTGTGTGGCTGCTTGTTCCTTGGGCACAGGATATTTTACTGGCTCTTGACCGGGGCGATATCAAAATGGAAGATTATGAGTTAGAGCAGTGGAGACTGATGCATATTGGTGCACAGCCGGTTCCACAGAGTTTAATAAAACGTTGGAAAGAATATTTTCCAAAGCATCAGTATGACACTAATTATGGTCTCAGTGAATCTATAGGGCCTGGTTGTGTTCATCTGGGTGTGGAAAATATACATAAAGTAGGAGCAATTGGTGTACCTGGTTATGGATGGGAAGCTAAGATTGTAGATCCTGACGGCAATGAGGTAACACAGGGGGATGTTGGTGAATTAATTGTCAAAGGACCGGGTGTAATGACTTGTTATTATAATGACGAGGAAGCAACAAGAGAGAGCCTGAAAGATGGATGGCTTTATACCGGAGATATGGCAGAAAAGGATGAAGATGGATTTATCTATCTGGTAGACAGGAAGAAAGATGTTATTATCAGTGGTGGTGAAAATATTTATCCTGTTCAGATTGAGAATTTCTTAAGTAAATATCCAAAGATTAAGGATGTGGCTGTAATTGGTCTGGCAGATGAAAGACTTGGCGAAATCTCAGCTGCCATCATTGAGTTAAATCCGGATACAGAATGCAGTGAGGAAGAAATTAATGAGTTCTGCAAAGAACTTCCTAGATATAAGAGACCTAGAAAGGTGATTTTCGCAGAGGTTCCAAGAAATGCCACAGGAAAGATTGAAAAGCCGAGATTGAGAGAGATTTATCATAGTAAGAATCTGGTAGATGCACAGAATAGAGGATAAAAGGATACACTTGGAAACTGAATTTCATAAACATTTGTAGATATAAAAAAGAAGTAAGTAATTTAAAACACAGGATACAACTACGGAGAATTCTTTATTTGAATTCTCCTCCGTGAATCCTTAAAATTTGATTCGGAAATCAAATTTTAGTTTTAATTATTCACTTCTTTTTTTATACAAATTTTATAAAAATATGATTAATTGTGAAATAAATGTGAAATAATCTTCGTATAACAATATAGTGTTGACAAAGAAAAGGCATTGTGATAGAAAAGTGATGAAAGGTAGGAAAAGCACTAGTATGAAAGAACGAAAGATTAACACAAGAAGAAAGAAAATTTGTATATTTATAGTAGTTTATACTGCATTATTTGCCTGTCTGGCTTTATGGTTAGACAGTATTTTTGCGGCTGCAGGCAGAACATTTATATGGAAGGTAGATGGCTTGTCACAGCATATTGTGGCATTAAAGTATATTAGAAATGCATTAATAACATTCTTTACGACCGGAAAGTTTGCTATGGTAGATTATACAATCGGACAGGGATTTGATGTGATTGGAACACTTAATTATTATGGGTTTGGAGATCCAATCACATTATTAACAGTATTTTTTCCGGAAAACTCTTTGGAAAGAATGTATGAAGTCTTAATATTTGTGAGAATGTATTTGAGTGGAATCAGTGTGGCATATTTGTGTAAGACTTTGGGGAAGACAAAACTGAGTGCTGTAATACCGGCATCACTTTTATATGCTTTTTGTGCATTTTCATTAATTGGCGGAATCAGACATCCGATGTTTTTCTGTGGAATAATGTATCTTCCGTTGCTAATTGCCGGTGTAGAGAAAGTAATAAAAGATAAGAAAATAGGTACATTAGTTATTGTTGTTGCATTGTCTTTTTCCAGCAACTATTACTTTATGTATATGAATACAGTAATTGCAGCAATTTATTTTTTTATAAGACAGATAGGTACATACAGATCAGAAGGAGTGAAAAAGTTCTTTTTACGTGCAGGGAAAATTATTTTGTCCTATATATGGGGAGTCGCATTGTCAGCGGTAATATTATTTCCGGCAGTATATGCATTTTTAAGTAATGCAAGAACCAGTGCGGAATTGGCTCAGCCACCAATATTGTTTAACAGTGAATATTACAGTTCTTTACTAAAAAGCCTGGCAGTTCCTTATACAGATTTTAATAACTGGGCAGTACCCGGAATCGGAATTTTAGGAGTATTTGCATTATGTGTATTAATTGCACGTTGGAAAAAGACAGACAGAAAACTTTTGTTAGGATTTGCAGTATTGCTTTTGATGATGGTATTTCCGTATGTTGGAAAAGTAATGAATGGATTTTCCTACTCCACAATGCGTTTTAGTTATGCTATGGCATTACTCCTAGTTATGATGTTTGTGTATGCAATAGATGACTTAAAAGATGTTAAAAGAGTGAATATGTATATAGCAGTTATACTATTGGCTGCAATATGTGGTTATCTTATATATGATGCAGAAAGGCAGTACAATGCACAAATGTTTTATGTTGCAGCGATGTTGGGTTTTGTGTGCGTTGGGGTAACTGTTTCCTATCTTGTATACAGACAAAAGAAGTATGGAAAATATATTTTATATCTTTTGTCTTTAACAGCATTGGTAAATATAGCTTTTAACTGTCATTCTATATTCGATAAAGGACAAAATTTCCGGTGCTGGGATTATGTTCAGAGAGGATATCTCAAAGGAGACATGGGTCCACGTTCGGCACAGATGATGAAGTCAGTGGGTGATAATTCTTTTTATCAGATCGGAAGAGCGTCGTGTAGGGAAAGAGTGTG
>CAOXUF010000011.1:11239-20700 GCA_948560485.1 uncultured Eubacterium sp. | reverse complement strand
TACTTTCATAATTTTCTTACTCCTTAAAAATTCTCGAATCATTCCTTCAAGGGACTTTGAAGGCATAAAAACGGAGTGAAAGCTTTACCATTCCCGGCATTTGTGATAGTATGAAAGAAAAAGCGAAGCATAGATATTTTGAATGAATTTTTTCATGTAGATATGAATGCTTTAAGCAGTTATAGGATTCCGGATGACCCACAAACAGGGCTAGAGGACTCTTGGTCTAATAATCAGTAGTAATGATGTAGTGAAGATCAGTGCAGGCAGCAACCGGGCTGAGGCCGGTTGTTTATCGCCAAAGATAATGGAGGAGGTGCAGAGCATGAGTATTTATTTAAATCCGGGGAACAGTTTATTTAGAGAAACAGTAAATTCATTCATTTATATAGATAAAAGCAATTTGATTTCATATACGAACAGCGTTCTCCGTTCATCACGGAAGAATATGTGTGTTAGCCGTCCGCGCCGTTTTGGAAAGTCCATGGCCGCGGACATGCTGACTGCATATTACAGCAGGGGATGTGATTCCGCATCATTATTTACTGGTTTAAAAGTTAAGGAGGACATTTCCTTTGAAGAGCATCTGAACCGTCATAATGTGATCCGGCTGGATATACAGCAGTTTTTATTTAATGAATCACACCTGGATATATTTATTGATAAAATACAGCAGGGAGTGATCGCAGAGCTTCAAAAGGAATATGAGGGCTATTTTACCGTGGATCAGTATGGGCTGCCTAATGTTTTAAAACAGATTTATGCCCGTACAGAAGATGGTTTTATCTTTATTATAGATGAATGGGACTGTGTATTCCGGCTTACCACAGAGCGTAAAGATGTGCAGAAGGAGTATCTGGACTTTTTGAGGGGGCTGTTTAAGGGACAGGACTATGTTGAACTGGCATATATGACCGGAATTCTTCCGATTAAGAAATATGGAGATCATTCGGCAATTAATATTTTTGATGAATACTCCATGATTTCGCCTAAGAAAGTTGAAAAATATTTTGGTTTTACGGAGCAGGAAGTTCAGGATGAATGTATAAAACATCATGCTGATTTTGAAGAAATAAAAAAGTGGTATGACGGATACCGCGCTGGCGGACTGCATCTGTATAATCCGAAATCTGTTATTGATGCGCTGACCTGGGCGGAGATTCAGAGTTATTGGACGGGAACCGAGACCTATGAGGCTTTGAAAGTATATATTGATTTGAATTTTGACGGTCTTAAGGAAGCTATTACTATGATGCTTGGGAATGGACATTACAGGATCAATACCCGGAAGTTTCAGAACGATATGACTACATTTAAGACAAAGGATGACGTGCTCACGCTGCTTTTACATCTTGGCTATCTGACCTACGATAGTGAAACCAGTGAAGTATTTATTCCAAACAGAGAAATAGAACAGGAGTTTTTGAATGCAGTGGACGAACCCGGGTGGGATGGGCTCATTCAAGCACTGAATTCTTCGGAGGGTCTTTTGGAAAGTACATGGGAGATGGATGCGGCAGCAGTGGCAAAGGGAATTGACGCAATCCACAGTGAAACGTCATCAACCTTGCAATATAATAATGAGAATTCACTGGCATGTACAATTCTTATGGCATATTATAGTGCAAAGGTATACTATATGAATCCAGTCATGGAACTGCCCTCTGGGAAAGGATTCGCAGATGTTGTATATCTTCCAAAGAGAAACATTGACAGGCCTGCTTTGATTGTTGAATTAAAATGGGATAAATCTGCAGAGGGCGCTATTCAGCAGATAAAAGACAGGCAGTATGCATCATGGATTAAGGAGTATACCGGGAATATTCTTTTGGTAGGGATTAATTATAATAAAAATTCCGGAGAAAAAAAGCATGAGTGTATAATTGAGGAATATATAAAAATATAGTAACGATCTAGAGCATGTTTGAGAATTCATTCCCGTCATCTGCGCAGGGGCTGCTCTAGCGAAGCGAGAGAATTGACTGCGCAGATCTTAAGAAAATAATTCGGGAATGCAAAAATTCCATCGGCGAGGCTGGTTTATTCAGATATCTGTATAAGAGGCAAAACTGAAATCATACACAAGGTGCTGGATTATTTTAAGTTCCGGGATAATCAGGGAACAGCAAGGAATACGCTGCGATTGAACTGCTATCAGCTGCAGAACTACTATACGTATCTGCAGGAGGCGGGCAAAAACTATGGGACGGTCACGATCGATGATATTTCCGAGTTTATCGCATGGCCCCGGAATCCGGATATCCTCAGGAAGGTGATCCCAATCCGTTTTGAAGCTGCCCGCACAGTCCGGACCATTAATGAGAACATAGATATGGTCATAGTGTTTTATGAGTACCTGGTACGGCGCGGCAGACTTGAAAACCGCCTTTCAGAGAAGCTGGTAAAGTTCATCCTCCATCCCTACAGAAACTATAAGGTTGTTACCTCACGACAGCAACGCATCATTCCTTAAGCACATCCATCAATGCTTCTTGTAACACTCTTGACACATTAATTCCTGCATGTTCTGCTTCGTAATTTAACCAGCCTGGAAGCGCTGCATTTCTTCTAACAGTTTTTGCATCAACCTTTTTTCTATACTCGGAGAAGTCAACATCGACATAAGTCAACATACCTTTTGAAAAATCAGCTTCCTTTATAACATGCCTTACTTTTTCGATAGCTGCTAATTGTTCTGAGGGTTCAGGGAGTTCTTCTCTATAATCTTCCATTGAAATTCCAGCTGCCCCTATGGCATCTCTGGCCATTTCAGTAGCGTCTGCAAAAGTGTTTCCCTCCGTAAAAATATCCATGTCAGGAACACATACTAAAAAGGGATGTTCAGAACCATCGTGCAGGCAGAATCTTGTTGAAAAACAATCATATCAGCAAGCCAAGGACATTTATTCAGAAAGATGGGTGACTTTAAAAATAGCGGAAAAGTAGAACGATATAAGAAAAAGTCTGTTAATGTACGGAGAATACCCATACATTAACAGACTCAAATTATATAGTCTGTTTCTTGAACATATTCAAATATTCCTGAGCCTTTTGAAAAGGAACATCAAGCTTCTTTTGCAGACGGTTTAGAATATCATCTTCTGACAGACCAAATTCAAAGCCCAAATCTATAATTTCTTCAGCCCTGCCTTTAGATTCGCTTTCTTTTGCAATTTCTTCAAATAAAGTACACATATGCCCATCCCCTTTCTCAAAAGCCTGATAATCAATTTTACTGTCTGTGGCTCCGGCAACAGCCATTACTACAGATTTACCGGTCTGATGTTCTTCACTATATTGTTTGGCCTTTTTTCTAGCCTCATTTTTAGAAAGCTGTCTGTCTAAAATAATTTCCATGAGATTGAAGAAATCAATATTGTCTATATTATGGAATACAAAATTATTTTTTCGCGCTTCAACCAACAGCATCCTATAGTCATTCACATATGCCGCGAACTCTTCCGGTATACGAAGCATCTCGTGCAAGGTGGTAGCTCCGTCCCAGGGATTTTCGGAATAATAGACAACAACAGTCACAACAGGAGAAAATCTGTCTGTACGCTTCATTCTTGACAGATACTCGTCTGCATCCATTCCGTGTGATGAAGTTCAGGCTCAAATAAATGATGTAATTTGTGATCAACATTTTTGCCTCTCCCTGGCTTAAACTTATTGCATGGTGGTAATGGGAGATGATTAAAGAGAGAGGACTTATAAAGAGAAGATACCGGCGCTGTCGGATGAGCTTAAGATTTCTGTGACGAAGGAAATGAGCAAGGAGTCTCTTAACGAGTGTGGCTTGAGTTTTTGCCAATGCAGATGGAGGCACTGTTTTGGTTGGAATCACAAAAGATGGTGTAATTGTGAGAATTGCTGATCCGGATGAAGTTATGCTACAAATTGCATATTCCCTTAAAGATGCGATCGCACTTGACATAATGCCATTTGTGCACATACAGGCAAATGAATTCGTGGAAAAACTATAATAGAAATTCTATAGATGTGGGCTATATACGAATCTGGTTAAAGATCCTAACCATCTCTGAGCTGTGCGATGATAAGTTGGGAGGAACTCATGATTAAACCTGCTCCATCAGCCTATGATATCTGCTTTCTGAACATATTGAAATACTCCCGGGCTTTTTGAAAAGATATATCCAATTTCCCTTGCAGGCAGTCTGAAAAAATACCTCCAAACAGGCCGAATTCATAGACCACATCTACAATTTTTCGGCTCTCCCTTCTGCCTTCCGTTCAGCTCTTCTCTCTGCTTTTCCTTCTTCTTTTCCCTTGTTTATCAGTTTCTGTCCAAGCCCTGTTCATGCCAATCACCTTCATTAATTCATCCATCTCTCCTAAGTCCCCCAATCTATCTGCCATAACATACAATACCGTCTCTGCCCTGTTGATTCCTCTTTCCATTGTTATCCAACGGGAGGCTTTCCATGCAGACAGCATTCTTGAAGTAAAAGGATGTGGCTTCAGTGTTCCATTTGACAATTATCGGTGTGATCAATTAGGCGTTGAGTGAGATTCTCATCAATATACTGCAAAATTGATAATAGTGAACAACAGTATGACTTCATGGTCCCTTGAAGGAATGATTAGAGAATTTGATTGTGTGATACTTCCCTTTGAGGATTATACAAAATCCTATTTATTATTTGTATGCACAAGTGATACCGTATTGTAGATAATATAAAATTGACTGGATGAAGAGAATGAAAAAGCTTTTATATATAGTAGAAGCCATGGGCGGAGGTGTATTCACATACATAGTTGATCTGACGAACGGGTTGGCAGATTTTTTTGAGATATTTATAGCTTATGCAGTTCGCCCCCAAACACCTGTGGACTTTCGCAAAAAGTTTGATAAGAGAATACATCTAATTGAAGTCCAAAATTTTGTTAGATTAATCAGACCGGCTAAAGACATAAAAGCCCTTTTTGAAATCAGAAAGATTGCTGATACTGTCAAGCCAGACTTAATCCACCTACATTCATCAAAAGCTGGTGTCATTGGGAGATGGGCATTTAATGGGAAAAGGATACCACTGTTTTACACACCGCACGGGTACAGCTTTTTGATGACGGATCAGAATATAATAAAAAGAAAGATGTTCAAAGCTGTAGAATTGGTTTCATCCAAGAGAAACTGTACAGTTATCTCGTGCAGCATGGGTGAGCACCATGAAACTTTGAATCTTACTCCAAATGCAACATATGTGAATAATGGGATAAATACAAAAGAATTACAGGTAATGATTAACAAGGCTTTAGAGATTAGAAAAAAAGGATTTACGGTGTTTACTTTGGGTCGTATTTGCTACCAAAAAAATCCAAAACTATTTAACAAAATTGCTGAAGCCATGCCAGATGTCCGATTCATGTGGATTGGTGATGGCGAGATGAGGGATGAACTGATGGCTTCGAATATAGAGATTACTGGTTGGGCAGAAAGGGATGAGGCCATCCGTTATTCTTTGTCTGCAGATGTGTTTATGCTAACGTCTCTTTGGGAAGGGCTTCCCATGAGCCTTTTAGAAGCTATGTATATGAAGAAACTTTGCGTAGTTTCTGATGTGATAGGCAACCGGGATGTAATATCTAATGGTGTGAATGGATATGTCTGTGACTGTGTAAGTGATTATGTAGAGGCCATTAGAACCGCGCAGAATAGGAAATGCAACGAAATAATTGGCAGAGCTTATAAAGATAGTATAACTCAATACAACACAACTGTAATGGTTGAAAATTACGTTGACCTTTATAGAAAAGCTCTGTTTCTATGACTTAGAATTAATTCTACGATCATGAGTTAAGTTCATAGAATAATGCTGAACTGCAACAGAATAAAAGGGATGACACGGGGATAAGACAGGGAACTTGAGCAGAGGCAGGATCAGAAGGGATGGGTGAAGTAAAATAAATGATTACGCCTAGAGATATAGAACAGAAAGCCATGAGTCTCGAAAAAAGAAACTCTGCAAAAAATGATTACTTTGCATTTTACGTTGGAAGACCTATTTCTTATATCTTAACAATACCATTTTTATATACAGACATTTCACCTAATACAATCTCTGTAATATCGATTATCCCAATTATTGCAGGGTTTGTAGTTATGTATATTGCAAATGCCAAGAGTGAACTTATATTAGGATGGCTATTCTTTTTTTTGTGGAATCTGTTGGATGGAGTTGACGGAAATGTTGCACGTTACAAAAAGCAGTTTTCACCACTTGGAAGTGTGTATGATGCAATGAGTGGGTATATAGCTATGATAATTTCCTTTTTTTCATGGGGAATTGCTGCATGTCATAATGGGGGGATTTTAGCACCGCTTAATATTCCGGCAGAACTTTATATTATTTTAGGAGCCTTATCAGGAATATTTGTAATTTTTCCACGCTTTATTATGCACAAGGCAATCACAACAGTTGGAGATGAAAGTAAAGTGACCGGAATAAAAGATAAATCCGAGTATGGATTAGTAAAACTAGTGGCATTAAACTTAACATCTATATCAGGATTTGTGCAGGTATTTATGTTAATTGCAATATTGATTAATATGCTTGATTTATTCACAATAGGATATTTTGTTTTAAACTTCCTTGTGATGATTGCTTCGTTAAAAAGCATTTTCAAAGTAAAATAGAAATGAGAGGGAGCACATGAACATCGCAATAATTATTGCCGGAGGTTCTGGTCACCGTATGGGCCAGGATATTCCAAAGCAGTTTATCAATGTATATGATAAGCCGGTGCTAATTTACACACTGGAAGGATTTCAAAGGCATCCCCAAATTGATGCGATTGAAGTAGTTTGCATTGACGGTTGGCATGATATCGTGTGGGCATATGCAAAACAGTTCAATATTACCAAGCTAAAATGGATTGTTTCTGGCGGTGATACTGGACAGGAATCTATTCGTAACGGGGTCTTTAATTTGGAAGAAAAGTGTGGAAATGATGACATAGTTATCATTCATGATGGTATACGCCCTCTTGTTGATGAAACTGTGTTGTCTGATGTTATTGTAAAGTGCCAGCAATACGGAAGTGCTGTCACGTCTCTTCCTTATAATGAGCAGATTTTTGTGGCAGATAATGAAATCTCCACAGTGAAGTATATACCGAGAGAAAAACTTAGAAGAGTATCAACCCCTCAGGCATATAAATTTGGAAAACTTTTATGGGCTTATCATGAGGCATATAAAAAAGGAGTTGGTATCTATGGTTCTTCTTACACCAATACTATGATGGTAGAACTTGGAGAGAGGCTATACTTTGCGGCCGGATCGGACAAAAACATTAAACTTACCACAAAGGATGATTTGGAGATGTTCAAGGCTTATTTAAAGGCTGATAAGGATAATTGGTTAAAATAAGTATGACGGGAGAAGATTTCAAATGATAAGGAGCCCATTATATAGAGATGATTTAGAGTATTTGGCAGGACTTAATCTGCCTTGGCACAAGTTAGAAAACAGATGTATCCTTATTACTGGAGCAAGCGGGCTAATTGGCCGCTTGTTAGTTGATGTTATAATGCATAGGAACAGGCGCTGCAGAATGAAATGCACAGTATATGCAGTTGGTCGAAATGTAGATAAAGCAAAGAAGGTATTTACAGATATTTGGGGTAATGAGCTATTCAAATTTTTCCCTCATGATATCAATAAGCCGTTGGAATTGGATACCAAAACAGTAGACTACATTGTCCATATGGCTAGCAACACCCATCCAGTGGCTTATTCCACTGATCCAATAGGTACAGTGACATCAAATGTTGTAGGTACAAATAACCTGTTGGAATTCGCAGTAGAACATAACACAACTCGATTTGTATTCGTCTCTTCAAATGAAATTTACGGTGAAAACCGTGGAGATACGGAATTTTTCGATGAACACTACTGTGGATACATTGACTGTAATACAATGCGCGCTGGTTATCCAGAAGGCAAACGCTGTGGCGAGGCGCTTTGCCAGGCATATAAAACTCAGAAGGACCTTGATGTGGTAATTCCACGTCTGACAAGAACATATGGTCCAACCATGCTCATGACAGATACAAAGGCAGTAAGCCAGTTTATCCGAAAGGCAATTGCAGGTGAAAATATTGTTTTGAAGTCGGCTGGTACGCAGCACTATTCCTATACATACGTTACTGATGCAGTCTCTGGTCTTCTAACCGTATTGCTGAAAGGGGAGAACGGCGAAGCATATAATATTGCAGATGAAAAATCGGATATTATGCTAAATGACCTAGCTGCAATTCTTGCTCAGATCGCAGGTAAAAAGGTTGTATTTGAGTTGCCAGACGCTATGGAGAAAGCCGGATACAGTACAGCAACAAAGGCAAGACTTGACGGAAGCAAGCTAAAGGCTCTTGGGTGGAAGGCTAAATACGACATAAAGAGCGGCATGGAGAAAAACATTAAGATATTAAAGGATATGATCTAATGAAAAGAGTCGCTAAGCTTCTTTTAAAAATTCAAAAATCACAATGTATACCCGGAAATATAAGAAATAGTTTGCTGAGCCTATATGGTTATTCTATAGGTAAAGGAACGAGAATAAGAAGTGATTGTTATTTTACTGGAGAAAATATTAAAATAGGCTGTAATTGTTTTATTAATAATTTCTGTAAATTTTACTCTCACTTAGATACAGAATCTTTGGTAGAACTTGGGGACAATGTGACTGTAGGTCCGAATGTTATATTTTGCACACATTCACATAATATTGGGGAGACGGATCAGCGAGCAGTTCGGGAAACACAACTAAAACCAATTAAGATAGGAAAAGGCACCTGGATTGGTGCAAATGTATTAATATTACCGGGTGTAACGATTGGTAAAGGATGCGTTATAGCCGCAGGTGCTGTGGTTACTAAGGATTGCAAAGATGATGGATTATACGGTGGTATACCAGCTCGGATTTTAAAGAGATTTGAGGACGATTGCTAAGATGGAGGGTGATACGTATGGATCGACAAATACCATTAGTTTCCATTATAGTTCCTGTTTATAATGTGGAAAATTATCTAAAAGAATGTATCGACAGCATATTAATGCAAACATATAAAAATATAGAAGTTATCCTTATAAATGATGGCTCTTCAGATTCCTCTGGGAAATTATGCGATGAATATAAAGAGAAAGATATTCGGATTAAAGTTGTTCATAAAACAAATGGAGGGCTTTCGGATGCCCGAAATTCAGGGTTAGATATCTGTAAAGGAGAGTACATCTCATTTGTAGACAGTGATGATTATATTTCGCCCATATTTGTTGAAATTTATATGCAGGCAATACAAGAAGGTAATTGTGATATTGTAGCAATGAAAGGCGGCACTGATTTTTGGGATGGTGATGTTTTTAAACCGGTCCTGGCAAGTAGGCGGGATGAATGTCGTATGGAATACTTAGAGGCTAAAGTTGTTTTGGAGAAAATGC
>CAOXUF010000011.1:0-11229 GCA_948560485.1 uncultured Eubacterium sp. | reverse complement strand
AAACTCTTCGATAAGATTAGATTTCCATATGGATATCTTTATGAGGATGTAGCAACGACATATAAACTATTTCTAGAAGCATCTAATTCAGCTATTATTTATGGGGATTTATATGCTTATAGAAAAAGAAGAGACAGTATTATCCGCCAAAAGTTCAATGAGAAGAAACTAATTGCATTATCAATATTTGATCAATTAGTACAAGATGAGAATCTAAATGAGCTTGGGCTAAATAAAGCAGCATGTTCAAGAGTTTATGCTATGCTATACTCTGTATTTCTTCAAATTCCCCACGGGAACGAAAAAGAAAAGAAGCGTATATGGAAAAAACTAAAAACGGTTCAAAAAACTGTAATGTCAGATACTTCAAAATATATTCGTAAAAAAAATAAGTGCGCCTCATGGATATCACTGCTTGGAATGCATTGCTCCTATCAAATTGGAAGAAAATTTGGACAAAAGGGGGCAATGAATTAAACGTTAGAAAGTGCATTATTTTAACAGGGAGAAAACGCAATATGACAGATAAAGCATTGGTACTAATTGATGATTTATATGAACAATATCATTTAGAAAATTATCAAGATGAAGGACTAAAGTTTTCCAAAATGTTAAAGTCAGAAAAAGCACCATATTTTCTCCGAGTACTCCGCAAATTCCATCTTTCTTCGTTTTTGCCATTTAAGAAAATATGGTTTGCTGAATGGGTAAAATATATCCAACAGTTTCAGATAATAATATTAGGCGATGCTGGAAATACATTTAATGTTGTTAGGTATATAAAGAAAAGGAACCCCAATAAAAGGGTTATTGTTTGGTATAGAAATTCAGTCTACTCCTCAGTTAATCCAAATGGCATTGATAGAGAGAAATGTGAACTATGGACATTTGACAAAAAGGACAGTTTACTTTACGAAATGAATTATAATCCCCAGTTTTACATACCAAGTAGCATATATATTGAAAGAGAAACAGAATATGATGCTTTTTTTATTGGGAAAGATAAAGGACGCTTAGATGCTTTACTAAATCTAGAACATGAATTAAAGAAAAGAGGGCTTAAGACAAAGTTTTGCATTGTTAATTATAATTCAGAATATATGACTTATAACCTGGTTTTAGAAAATATTTCAAAATCCAAAGTACTCATAGATATACAGGCAAGTTGGCAAGAGGGAATTACGCTAAGACCGCTAGAAGCTTTATTTTATAAAAAGAAATTGATTACAAATAATAAGAATATCTATGAATATAATTTTTACAATAAAAATAATGTCTTTATTTTAGGAAAAGATTCAATAGATAACATAGAAAATTTTATAAAAAGCCCATATATAGACATCGATCAGAAAATAATAGATGGATATACCGAAAAAGGATGGGCTAATAGATTTAAAAAGAATTAAGTGATGGTGAACATGCTCATGATATATATATTAATAATGGTAATTTTAATTTTTTTATTGTCAACATATTATCTTTATAATGGTGATTATATGGCGCCACCATTCTTACTATGTGCTTTTTTTACTTTAAGTGTATTTTCTACATTAATGATGCGTGGAGTATGGGATATTACTATTACAAAATATACAACCTTTTATATTTTATTAGGGATTTTTTCTTTCCTTGTAGGTTATTTTATTTTGGAAGCTACTATACATACAAAAATTAATGCCTATGAAAAATTAAAATATATTAATATTAGCAATAAGAAGATTATTATGTTTGACGTTGTCTCAATTATAGTTTTGGCCTTATTCGCTTACTATATGCAAAATTTGATGGGTGGATCAACCTGGGTAAATACAATGGCCAAGTATCGTTATATTGTTGCATACGGAAATCTAATTGAAGAAAATATCAATATTCCACAAATAATTATTGATTTAAAATTTATAATAAATTCACTAATATATTTATTCGTTTATATACTCATTAATAATTTTTTAATTACTAAAAAGTGGAATATAAACCTAATCATTGCAATTTCTATAGGATTACTGTCTACGCTTATGGGAGCATCAAGATTAGATTTAATACGCCTTCCGTTTGCTGCAGTCACTATATATTATTTCTTGAAATTTCGTACCGGAACTCTGTCTCATAAAAGAAGATTAAGAATGCTTAGTCGATATTTAGGGATAGCCGTTATAGTTGTTCTTTTATTTAGCTTTTTGAGATCATTTGTGGGACGCCAGAATGAAGCAGGCTTAATTGAATATATATCACATTATTTGGGGACAGGAACACTTAATTTTAATGACTATTTAAGAAATCCCGTTGATAAAAGCCCTTTATTTGGGAAAGAAACTTTTTGGGGTATATATAATTTCTTAGGGAAATTAACACATATACCCGAATATAATTATGACTACACCTTGGAGTTTAGGAGTATAGCAGGATACGGTATGGGGAATGTATACACCGCTTTTCGGATGTTTTATGCAGATTTTGGCGGGATAGGAGTATCTTTGCTTTCCATAATTCAAGGAGGGGTGTTTGCTATTTTCTACCGTTCTATCAAATGCAACAAAAAAGTGAGATTTTTTAAAACGCATGTATTTAAACCTAGTTTAGTTGAATTTAGAATAATAATATATGCTATGATAGTTCACTCAGTTGCATTAATGTTTTATGCAGATTGGTTTTATTCGCAGGTCCTTTCATGGACACAGATAAAGGCCTTTATTTATTTATATATTTTCAAAATACTTTTAATTGATACAGATAAATTAAATAAGCAAACGCTTAGAAATGAGGTATGCTAATATGGACATAATAGCCTTTGATTGTTTTGATACATTGCTTCACAGGGACTGTCATCCGGAAGTTGTTTTATTCTCCTGGGCCAGGGAAATTAGCGCCTGCTTAAAGTTTGCAATTTTAGGAGAAAATTTATATGATATCAGAAAGGAGGCAGAAAAAACACTAAAAAAAGTACGTGAGGATATTACTTATAACAAACTACTTGGGACAATTTATGAAAAGATTTGTGCCGAGAATAATTCTCTCCCTATTTCTAAAAAAGAATTTATTGATCTTTCATATAATATTGAACAAAATATAGAAATGGATCATTTATTTTTAGATAATGACAATGTATCTCTTTTAAAAGAAAAGTATGCACAAGGCAATTACATAATAGTAGTAACGGATTTTTATTTGCCAAAGAAATTTTTTGAGTACATATTTCATCATTTTGGAATTTTAGATTACGTGAACAATATTTTTGTATCTTGCGAAATAGGGAAGCGTAAATCAACAGGGAATCTCTATAAATATATTTTAAATCGCTATCCTATATCAGCCAATGATTTTACCATGATAGGAGATAATCGAGAATCTGATGATAGAATTCCTCGAACACTTGGAATAAAAACAATTCTAGTCCCCTATGATTCTAAATTAACAATAAACAAAAGAGCGCCTCTGAAAAAAATTGTTATGCAATTAACAAAAACTACTCAAAATAATATTTTTTCAGGATATAGTGCTGCATTGTATTTATTTTGTGAAAGACTTTATGTAGAAGCCAAAAAAAATGATATTAGCGTCTTATTGTTCTGCTCGAGGGAAGGGCAAAATCTAAAAGAAATGTTTGACATATACCAAAACACTTTATATCCTCACAATTTAATTTTAACGAAATACCTATATGTTTCAAGAAGGTCTACACTATTGCCATCATTAAAGGATTTTAAAGATGAGAAATTTGAGCGTATTTTTAGGCAATATCACGAGCTTATTGTAAAGGATTTTTTGAAATCGATCGGATTTGAAAATTCAGAAATAGATGATTTGCATAAAGCTGGTGTAGATATAAATAGTATTGTTTCTAAACAAAACTTGAGTCAAATGGCTCAATACGATTTGCTTGTAGACTTGTATAACAAAAAAAGAAAGTCACAAAGAATATTAATTAAAAAGTATCTTAAACAATTAAACAATGGAAATAATGAAACAATTTTTTTGGTTGATATTGGTTGGAAAGGAACGATTCAAGATAATATATATGAGATTTATGACAGAGAAACAAAGATAGCAGGTTTTTATTTTGGATTATTTAAATGTATTTCTACAAGCACTAATTCAAAAAAGGGCTTAATGTTTGAAGAGAGTAGCAATTCAAATTTTTACAATATATATTCAAATAATTATGTAGACTTAGAAAAAGTATTTGCCGCAGATCATGGACCAACAATATGCTATGTGCAAAAAAATAACATGGCGGAGCCAAATATATCAAATAAATATGAAGATATTGAAATTTATCAATTTATTAATGATTGGCAGAGAGCAATGAATTCATCTTTTAAAATGTTATGCCAAGAGTTTTTTAAAAGTAAGATATCATCAGAATCCATTAGCCAAACAATCGCAAAAAGTTATTTGAGAACTCAATGTATTTTCAGACCAAAGCATGACAAAATATATTTAGAATTTAGGAAAAAGGCTAAGGAAAACTTTGGAAATATTTCTGGCACAAAGCTTAAGGCAGAAGGATCTTATATACGGGACAAGATTATGAAGAAGGATTATTTTTATGTCGAATATTCTTATAGAATTTTGAATAAGTTTCACCTATATTTCCTATATCCATTTGCAAATATGTATTGTCATTTCGTTTATTTTATAAAAAAGTTGATGATAATAAGGTAAAGAAATATGAAAATCAATTCAATCAAAATGAATGCCTCACTAAATATCCTTTATACAGTGTCAAATATAGTCTTTCCTTTAGTTACTTTTCCGTATGTATCCAGGATTCTATCAGCTGATGGCTTAGGTAAAGTTTCGTTTTTTACGGCGGTAGCTAATTATGCTATTATGTTAGCATCATTGGGGATATCTACTTATGGTATTAGAGCAACTGCAAAGGTAAGAGAAGATAAAAAGGAATTGTCAAAGGTTACAGTTGAACTTTTTTGTATTAACATGATTTCTACGGCTATTGTTATTGTAGCTTTGCTTTTGTCTATACCGATAGTTGATAAGTTTGCCTCTGAAAAGGTTTTACTTTTTATAAATATTGCCTTAGTTTTTTCCTCTGTCTTAGGCTTGAACTGGCTTTATTCAGGCCTAGAACAATACTCGTATATAACAAAACGTTCTATTATTTTTAAAATTATTTCATTAATTTTAATTTTTTTATTTGTTAATGAAAAAGCAGACTATTTAATATATGCTTTTATTAGCGCATTTTCAATATCTGGATCATATATTTTAAATCTATGGTATTCGAAAAAATTTATATCCCTGAAGAATATAGGGAAACTTGAGCTGAAAAAGCATTTTAAACCAATGATGATTTTATTTGCTTCAATCTTTGCTGTAAATATATATACCAATTTAGATACTGTTATGTTGGGGTTTATAAGCGGAGACCGAGAGGTTGGACTATATACAGTATCCGTAAAAGTAAAAGGTCTTCTGCTTTCAAGTGTAAATGCTCTTAGTGCAGTGTTATTGCCCCGATTATCATACTATCTTAGTATAAATGAAACTGATTGTTTTAACAGAATATTAAAAAAATCAACAACAGTTATTCCTATGATCGCAGTTCCTTTAACGGCCTTCTTTATTCTAGAGACAAATGAAAGTATATTATTGTTGGGAGGTACTGAATTTTTGGATGCTGCATTATGCATGAAGATAATTATGCCTATACTGCTTATCTCAAGTTTTTCAAACATCACAGGAAATCAGGTTTTGATTCCTTTAGGAAAAGATTCGCAGTTTATGATTGCTGTTATGACTGGAGCATTTATTGATTTACTCCTTAATATACTTTTAATACCGAAATTTGGAGCTGTTGGGGCTGCTGTGTCAACTTTGATAGCCGAGTGTACACAAATGGCTATTCAATTAAAGTACACATGGAACTATATTGGAAAAAATATTCAGGCAAAATCTATTGTAAAGATTATAATAGCTACATTAGGATGCTGTATAATTACAGTAATACTTCAAAACTTGGTACATATCCCATTATTTGAAAAAGAAATTAATGCGTTGATAAATCTAGGGATTTATGCATTTGTTTATTTTGTAATATATGGAATTATGTTGCTATTATTAAAAGAACGCTATACATGTGATATATTTTCAAAGCTTTTAAATTGTGTTAGGAAGTTTTGAATTGCCGACTGAGTCACTTACAAATCCCGAGTTGTAGCCAAGTTTTTTTTGACTACAACTATTATGTTGTGACTGGAAAATAAAAATGGGACTTGAAAAACTTGTTCAGAGTAATATAATAAATATAGCAATCCTTTCAAAATATTTTGATATTAAGGTGAACTTACAGCTCTAGAAAAAACATTAAAGAGTAAACTTGACGCGGCGGAACTGGGATGATGCGTTGCTGTCACAGGCGCGCCTGTAGGCAGTAACGTATACTTGACTTTTCTTTCTTTTCATTCTAAAATAAAGGAGAGTAAGAAAGAAAGGAACAGTATAGATTAATGAAATATGAGAATCAAAATATAGAGTTTAAGCAAGAGTATACCCCGGAAATCCGCAAGGAAGTGTTGGCTTTTGCTAATGCAGATGGAGGTACTGTTTTGGTTGGGATCAGAAAAGATGGTGAAATTGTGGGAATTGCTGATCCAGATGAAGTTATGCTGCAAATTGCAAATTCCCTTAAGGATGCGATTGCACCTGACATAATGCCATTTGTGCACATACAGGCAAATGAATTTGAGGGAAAAACTGTAATAGAAATTCATATATCTACAGGAACAAACCGCCCATATTATATTCGAGAGAAAGGACTTCGTCCATCTGGCGTATATGTCCGGAAAGGCAGTTCCTCCCAGCCTATGACAGATGATGGGATCCGGGAGATGATTATGCAGAACAGTGGTTCATCTTATGAAAGCTGCAGGAGTATCCGTCAGGATCTCACTTTTGATGTGCTTATAAAAGAACTCGAAAAAAGGGGGATTAAGCTTGGGGCTCCGCAGATGAAGTCGCTTAATCTGATCGGTATAGATGGGCTGTATACGAATCTGGCCTATCTACTTTCCGACCAGTGCGAGGTAACAACCAAGGTAGCGCTTTTTCAGGGAGCGGATAAAGCTGTTTTCCGGGACAGGGAAGAGTTTGGCGGGTCGATTTTGAAACAGCTGGAAGAAGTGTATCGTTTTATTGACCTTCATAATAAAACGAAGGCATCTTTTAGCGGTCTGGACAGAATTGATAAAAGGGACTATCCAGTAGAGGCTGTCAGAGAGGCCTGGCTGAACTGCTGCGTTCATCGTGATTACTCTTTCAGCGGCAGCACAATCATCAATATTTATGATGACCGGATAGAATTTGTATCACTGGGAGGATTGGTTTTGGGTTTGGAACTTCGCTCAATTTTCCTGGGTGTATCACAATCCAGGAATCCAAATCTGGCAGCACTATTCTATCGTATGCGGCTGATTGAGAGCTTTGGTACAGGGGTGGGAAAGATTCAGCGTTTATATACAGGTATGAAGAGAACGCCCATTTTTGAAACTGCAAAAGGTGTGTTCCGTGTGACATTGCCGAATCAAAATGAGGATACTGTGATGGATGAACTTTTTCCCGATCCGTCCGATGTGGGTATGGCAGATACAAAGAGAACCTTGATTCTGCAGAAAGAATTAATTATGGAATATGTTTCAGAAAGTGGACAGATTACGCGGAAAGAAGCAGAAGAATTATTGCAGTCAGGCTCTACAAAAGCATTCCGTCTTCTAAAAGAGCTTTGTACCGAAGGAAGGCTCAGAGTAGAAGGAAATGGAAAACAGAGTAAATATGTTTTACGCAGGATGTGACATCTGTTGGCGGCCTTCCAGTATTTCTCGGATGAATTGCAACCGTACAGGTGAAAAAATTCAATGAACTTCTTGCCAAAGAGAAAAATGTAACTTTTGCATGTAAGCGAGAAATCCAGGAACAAGTATCACTTTAAGGAACCATATGAACTAGTGTATGAATTTTGAGGCTCTCTGTCTTAGGCTTATCGGTGTCAAACACTAGCAAAAACCTTTCTTCATGAGCCGCTCACATCCAGATCATCCAGGAGGGAGTCATCAGGAAATGAACCGAATACATCGTTTTCCATCACACACTTTACGGAGTCTGTATTCCTCTTCAGATAATCCGGAGCGAAGGTGACGGAAACCTTGTAATCCCCCTCATCGACTTCCTTCTTCATAAAGGCCTGGGAAGTGCTGTCTCCAGCCCCCGGCGTTTTCCGGCAGTCCTGGAATTTCTCTTAAGTTTCCTCTATAAACACAAGATTCCTATTTCTCTTATGGAGTTGTTGGCTTTCGGCATTTTCCTTCTGGCATTGCTTACATTCGTGTTTACATTTTGTAGGCAGCCTTCTTACATAGCAAAAGCCACCCTTGTACTTTGGCGAGTATTCTTTTGCCCGGTGGTTTGTAAGAATCATTTTTGCGGCATTCTGCATCGCCGGAAATCCTGTACGGAATCTTGATGTCATGTCAACTAGTTCAATATCTGTAACAGGGGATAAATATATAGCAATCCCCGACAAAATATGATACAATATTTCCAGTCAGTGTAGACCGTTTGGGGATAGCCCCGGTTGCTCTTTTCGGAAACGGAAAGGGGGTTTTATGGATACGTTAGAAATATTAACGCTGCTTTTGGTGGTATTTACCATCTTGACATACATAGACAACCACAACAGCCGGAAATAGACAGAAAAAGGGCTATCCTCTACTGCAAATAGGGGATAGCCTGTGCAACTTATAAACTTAGTTCACATAAGTTTCCGTTTGGGGTAGTGGGGACAAGCCAATATCTCCGTTACCTTCTACACTGATTATAAATGATTCCCTGTCCATTTGCAAGTGAAAAATTTAGGGAAGGGAGATGTTTCACATCCTTATTTTTTATATTACATTGTGTGATGTCAGGCCTTCCCAAAAGAACTGAACCAGTCTCATCACAGTAAATATTGCCGATATTGCATCCAAGGAATACATCATGCATTTTTTAGTCATTCCGTCAGATTGCATGACGAAATTTTTGTTTTCTAATAAGCATTGGAGCAACTCATTTACAACGCGAGTCTCTTCATACCGTTGAAATAGTCCATGAATTACTGTTGGCCTAATAATTTTTACATCTATACCAAAAAGCAGATGGCTGGCGGCGGGGAGCTGAAAGTCATGGGAAAGCGTATTGTCAGGACGGAGGTAAAATTCGAACTAGCAAAACTGATCGTGAAGCAGATCGTCCAACAGGTAGCAGAGTGTACCGTGTGCGGTACGGAAGGGGCAGAGAATCCGAACTGTCATTTTCAACCTACGGAGGATATGAGAAGGCAGAGCATGTGATCCGCGCACTTTGCTGAGCTCATGTCCGGATGTATTATATAGAGGGCATCTCGCCGGATAACAATGGGAAGGAACTTCCGGGAAATTCATGGAAGACGGACGGCTGCCAATCTCAAACAATTTATGTGAGGCAAATATAAAACCATTTGCTACAGCAAGACGTGCCCGGTTATTTGCAGATACACCCAAAGGAGCCAAGGCAAACGCAATCCTCTATACGCTGGTGGAAAGTGCCCGGGCCAATAAGTTAAATGCATTTGAATATCTGAAGTATCTTTTGACAGAGATACCTAACAGCCGGTATTTAGAACAGCCGGAATGTAACGAAGAAGTGGACTCAAGTTAGGAAGCAAACAAGGGAAAAACAAATGAGGAGTTTTTTAAAGTGCTGATCATTGCGCTGACAGAGGATGTAAATTTTTCTGTCTATAGGGAAAAATTCCTTCCGGTAAAAATTAGATATGTAGTATGTTTTACTTTATACTCTTCCCCTTGCGGTATTTTGTTTACACCTTATTTACCACCTACAACTTGTTCTTAATTTTTTTATCAACATTAGCACATGAAGTGCGAATCCGTAATTAATAAAATATCGCAAAAATAAATATTTTAGCTTGTTCTTCTTTCCCGCTATGTCCTTTAATGCAGTGCGCTCATTACAAACATAATCCATATAGGCAATAGATAAAACATCTCCGTATTGAATTCGATCATTGAATTCATTTATTCTTTTATTCAAGCAATTATAGATATCATCAGAAAGAATTGTAAAGCCACAGTCTCCATATAAATTTTTTACTTTGCTATTATCTAATACCCTGTCCAAAAACCTATCATATTTCAGTCGGTCTGCTTTATGCGGTAACATTTCCTCTAATTTTCCATATTTAGATTTTTCATCTAATATCTTCAATTTTAGCTGTTTCCCAGTTATTTTTTTTATCGATGCTGAAATAAGATCAACCACCTCCCCCCACCGCAGTTTATCATCTGAACACACATTATAAACTTGGCGGAAGGAATCAGAACCACTTGCAACGATGCATTCTAGTAATCTTGCCACATTATCCCCGTAGGTAAAACTAGTCATTTTTTCAAGCATCATGTTAGATAATACAATATACTTTCCTTGTATAAATCTATACAGCCAAACGTCCTGTTCCCATGTATCTAAAGGTATTCGGTTTACATTAAATGTGACATGAGGTCTAACTATTGTCCAATGCGTATAATTGGAATTAAAAATGATGTTTTCCATACGGGCTTTCTGCAAATGATAATATTCTTCTTCGCTTTTGGTTTCATCCCAAAACCTTAATAAATCCTCCTTTATAGGATTCTTGTTATCAGCATAAACTGCAGCCGTTGAAAAGCTGATGTAATGATTTGTCTGATTTACTAACTTTTCATAAGTATTATGAAACTTCTTTTCATTATGCCAAAGCAAGTCTATAATACAATCCCACTTTTGGCTGAACAATATATTTTGTGTACCGCTGTCAGAATATTCTCCGACAATTATTTGAACATTCTCAATTTCTTTTTTTCTTCTGCACAATATGTATACGTCATAATTTGGAGTTTCTGAGAGTCTCCTTGTTATGGGCAGTCCTATAGTGCCTGTACCTCCTAATATTAAGATTTTTTCTGCGTTTCAAAGAACTTATAATATTGGCAAGAGTTCAAGCAGTTATGCAATAGGTCATTATGTAATTTTGTCAAAGATCCAGGTTTTTTAATCAGAATTCCGCTCCCACCAATCATCAGCAATGGTTGAATATCTGTCATGAATCGATCACCTATTGATAGTATTTCGTTGGGCTGGACTTTGTAGTTATCAAGAATATATTGAAACGCCTTTTTTTTGTTAAACTCCATATCAATT
>CAOXUF010000010.1 GCA_948560485.1 uncultured Eubacterium sp. | reverse complement strand
TGTCCGTTATTTTTTTCCGATTTACAATATCTTTAATAACGATCGTGCTATATAGGCCCTCTAGATAGTCGCGAATTTCGTCCGGTTGTCCTTTTAACTCCAGAGTGTATGGAAATGAGCTGTTTTCTAAATACTCTGTGTACTTTATGCCGCGTTCATTCATGCTTCCAGTACTCTCCATATATTCTTTGAAGGATAGCGGAAGCATTTCAATCTGTATATAACGGCTCGAAATCAGTGTGGCAATCTCACTGGAAAGCATGTAGGCGTTCGAGCCAGTGAGATAAATATCTATATTTTTCTTAATATAAAGGCTGTCAACAACCTTTGGAAAATCTTTTACGTGTTGAATCTCATCAAAAAAAATATAGGTTATCTTATTCGGAATTAGCCGCTCTTTTAGATAAGCGTATAATTTCCTGTAATTTGTCAATTCTTCAAAATCTATGTCTTCAAAATTGATAAAAATAAACTTTCAGCGAGGGGCTAAATGCACTCTGTGAAACACCCAAGATTGCCTGTATATCTTAGATACTAACCCGTAAAAAAGATAAAAAAGATATCAATGATACTAAAGAGTATTGACATTATAGAGGAATGTGCTATACTACTAGTATCAATGATATACTCATTGGCATCGGAATGCGATGTATACAAGAAAGGAGGAAACCTGTGGAAATTTACAAAAAAGCAGAAGTAAAAGGATTTTTAAACAATGTAAAGTCAATAATATTATCAGGTGCAAATACTCAAATAAATAATAAGCCCTGGAAGGGAAACAAGGTGAATAAAACTTTAGATTATATGGCAAAAACCGGACTAACCCAAAAAGATATAGAGCAAGTAATTTGTAAGCTTCAAGTTTCAAATTATAGTTATACAGATGATGATGTAAACACAAGATTTGAGGGAGAGCAAGTTTGGCTTTTTGGAATTAATGAAACGATAATTGATCAAGATGAAGACTTGTATATCAAATTAAAAATCAGAACTATCAATGGAAAGCATTTGCTAATAATGTCCTTTCATCCAGAAACTATAACTGAGAAAAATAAGAAATTAGAATTTCCATATAGGGAATAATATTGTTAAAACTGTAAATAATATCATAGAAAATTATATATATATTCATTTGGCATAGTATTTACCTGCCAAATGAATATATATAATACATAGATAACAAGGGATCAAGCAAATAATGAAAGAGTATAACGAAAGGAGCGACAAAATGGGAACTAAATTATGCATTGAATGCGGAGCAGCCGATACATATGAATTAAAAGATATAGTTAGAGAATATGAAGGAGATGGCTATCATTTTGAAATGTTAGTTACAATTCCGTTTTGTAAGATATGTGGCGCTCCGATATATGATGAGGAACTTGAAAGCAAGATAGCGCAAAAAGCGAACAAAAAGATACGTGAGCAGCGACATATTATAACTCGTGAAGAGATACTGGAGATCTTAAAGGCTTATAATATTAGTCAGAAATTCTTAAGTAAAGCATTGGGATGGGGTGAGATAACTCTTACAAGGTATATTAGCGGGAATTATACTCCCAATATCTCTAATAGCAACAGACTTAAAGAATTGAAAAATCCTTATATTTTTCAAATGCTATTACAAGACTATTGTGAAGAGCATAGGACAGAACATGAAGAAAAAGCTATTAAAAAAGCACAAAACAGCACGTTTTATCAACTAAATGAATTGAAAAATATACAGGGTAAGATATTTGATGTGGTTAACTGGTTCTTGTCGCAGGCATCGGATGAGGCACCTGTGACCCATTTGGCACTACAAAAGTTATTATATTTCACTCAGAGTTGGAGTATGGCATTGTTGGACAAAGCAATTTTCTGCGATAATTGCCAGGCATGGGCTCATGGGGCGGTCTACCCCAATGTTTATGTTTATTTTAGATGGTTTAAGTTTAAGCCTTTGCCAAAAATAAACAAGATAAGCGCATTTAATGAAAAGGAATTGAAGATTTTAAATGCAGTAAAGAGTTATTATTTCGATATATATAGCCCGAAGGCACTGGAAGAAATTTGCCATTGTGAGGAACCTTACAAAAGAGCAAGAAAAGAACATGTAGAAGGGGAAATATGTAATACTGTAATTGATAAAAAACACATATTGTATTATTACAAATATATATCTGAAAAATACAATATAGATTTAGATGATATGATCAATATAAAAAAATATTTGAATATACTTTTGAGTTATGGCAACTGTTTGAGTAACTTGTAGATAATCTGCACCACTAACAAAGAGTACTTTTTTATGTAACTATTCAGCGAAATATCCGAATATTCGGATATTTCGCTGAATGCACCCTGTGACCGTGAAAGGTATAACAAATCTATCTTATACTGAGAGAGTGTTATTTAGTTAGTGGATGCCTGACTCTCCTTTATGGTAATATTAATACGCTTCAGAACATTGTATCCGTCATTTTCCGCCTCGTATAGATGCTATACTCCTGCACGCCATATAGATTGTCTTTATTATACTAAAACAAACATTATCGGAATTAACCTCCCCCCTCCTAATGTGACTTATTCACAGCGAAGCGTTTTAAAACGATTTTCTCTCATTTCTTCCTTATAGTTTCTGAACAACGCTTCAACATCGTACTTCGGCTCATAGCCAAGTTCCTCTTTTGCATTGGTCACATCCATGAGGAATCCTCCCCCAACTTGTTTATCTGGACGATAAATAATCTGGGAAGGGTGGTTTTCGGGAGAAAATACCTTAATAATTGTTTCAATTTGCTCCCTCAACGTTACCGGAATGCCAGTACCAACATTATACCAACCGTGATCACGGCTCACTTCTACTGCTTTACAAAGCATTTGTGCACAGTCATATACATGAACCATATCCTTAGCGTAATTGGGGTCTCCCCAGAGTTCAACAGGCTCGCCCTTCATGGCCTGATCAATCATCCGATAAACTGGACGAAGTGTTTTCACACCATTCGGATGATAATAATGATATGGACTGTAGTTGTAAATTGTCGGGAAGCGAAAAATAAAATACTTTAGACCATATTCTTCATAATAATGCTTTATAAATTCAATCGCTGTATTTTTCGTGATAACATAGACTGCGTGGTCTCCCTTGTAGCTAAAGTTAAAAGGGGTATTTGGATCCAATACTGCTCCATTTGTAGCAGAAAGTGAAATATCAAACACTGTAGTTGAAAAAAGAATGCGATCCGCATGAACTCTGCGGCTGTATTCTAACACATTATATGCCCCCATAATATTGGACTGTACATACTTCTCTGGCTGATAGCCCTCCATATAAGAAGGAATCTGTGCCGCGAGGTCAATTATAGCATAAACACCTTCCTGCGGCAACTTATCAAACTCGTCCGCTTTACTGATGTCAACAGATACATACTTCTGCCCTTGCTTGTCAAAAAAATCAGTTCGGCGATGGCCTGTTGCGATTACTTCATACTTATCTTTAAAATACTCACAGGCGTACTTGTGTACATAAGAGCCTACATTACCTGTTGCACCAAATATAATTACTTTTTTCATGATATTCTGTCTCCTTTATGGAATATATTTTATTTAAGCAGTTGCTTGACTTTTTTAATGATCTTCTTAAGTTCTCTCAGGATATACATCTATAAACCTCCATTCTGATATGTCTCATATTATCCAAGGTATATCTTTGGTCACATGGTAACGGTAAAATATTTTCGGCCATATCATATTCTGTTTCCGTCCTATCACAAACATCAAACACATCATGCCAGAGAATCGGTATATAAATACACTTTTTCTGCAGCTGTTTCCGAATATTACGTCCATTTGATACATACAAAGGATACATGAAAGGGCCGGTGGGCGCTTTCAACTCCAACTTGTTAATAGAAGTAAACTCCTTATTAAGATAAAGGTAATTGCTTTCTCTTGCAGCTTTAACTTGACTATAATCAATGCCTCTAAGCAGATTATCTGTTAATTTTGACATCTTACGTAATGGAAGATTTTCAAAGGTATTTTCATGATCTGTATAGGCAGAGTAGTATTCACTTGCCGTGTTTTCATATCGTCCTAGTAAGTGTACCATTCTGCCAGCTGATTTATCCTGTTCCAGCTTCCGTGAAATTCGAGACTTCGTATACAAAAATGCACCATCTGGGATACCAAAGTATTTCCGGCAGGTATAAATCGTGTCCACATTATCTACTGGCTCTTGAAAATATGCCTGTACATTATCCACAATCAACTTATCATGGTTTCTTTTGATTTTTTCAATTAGTTTATTTTCAATTTGGCCATAGTAGTTTACCAAGTAAAGCCATTCATTGTCTTCTAATTGCAGTTCCCTTGGCAAGAAGTCACAACCAATAGAATAATTACGAATTTTCAAATTATACTTCTGACATGTTTGTTCCACCGAAGCGCATAAAAACTTGGGTAATACTATTTTGGCTATCTCTCTTGTTTCTATTAAATATGCCAAACAGTTTCTTGCGCTATTCAATGCAATCGCGTCATCATGCAACAAAGATCCTGTGAATTGGGGGAATTCGATGTATCCGCCAATCTCCATGCCTTGTCACCACCTTTCATACCAGTTGACTTATTTAAGAAGGACTTTCATATACTTCCCTTGATTTCCAAGAACTTCCTCAATTCTCTCTTGACTATCAAACTTAAGTATTAGTGTTCCAATTGCTTCATTTGCCGCGCAAAATCCACCAACAGAAGCCCCTTCTTTAATCCAAAGATCACGTTCTATCACATTTGCAGCAATTTCTTCAGAAATCCAAAGTTCTTTAAATACACCCGGCTTATTGCTATGAAGAATAATTTCTGCCCAACAGCCATCATATGGCTTCTGAAAGATTTTATCTACTGGAAGACCAACTGAGTACTTCACCATATTCGTAATCATGTCTACTCCCGTAGCATAGCGAAGACATTCTGCCAGTCTGTTTCCGCCACCACGCGGGGAAAGTTCCATGATGTAAGCTTTTCCATCGATACCTTCTCTAGTCTCAATGTTGTAAATTGCAGTTTCCATTCTCAATAATTTCAGAAGACGCTGAATTTCATTTTTTAATTCCTCCTGGTGTCTGGTTGTCATAGAAGAGGGCCAGCTATACGCAGCAGGAGTATAGGGGTTTTTAGCATTACAATCAAACCGCTGGCAGTTAAAAGACACAAATTTCAGTTCACCATCAACTGAATAACAATCTGAATCAGAGGAGTAGCCCTGCTGTGTAATAAAATCTTCAATTATAAATTCATTTGAGTGTGAGAGGGATAGTGCGAATTCAATACTCCTTTTCAGATTCTCCGGCTCGTCCACACGAGTTACTCCTTTGCTTCCAGCGCAATCCGTTGGCTTTACGATCACAGGCCAATGGAATATCTTCGCATCTTCGAGTGCATCTTTGACGCTTTTGTAGCCCTTTGCTGTAGGGACTGTAAAACCATTTTTTTTAAGGAATTTCCGGAACTTCCATTTGTTTTGTAAAATGCAGACAGACTCATAAGGGCCAACATTCGGAAGACCCATCTGTTCTGCTACATAGGCTGCCGTCACAACACCAGGGTCACAGGCAAACGACATGATGCCGTCAATATTCAATTTTTTTGCTGTTGCAAGTATTTTCTCCTTATCAATAATGCTTATATTACAATATTCATCAGAATATTTATGAGCAATATTATGGGGCAAATAATCGCATGTAATCACATAAATACCAAGGTCATGTGCTGCCTTTATAACAGGAAATATGTAGCGGGAACCTCCCAGTATCATTAATTTTTTCATTTTAATATCACCTTTATGTTATTTCAAATTTATGTTTGGCCCGTAAAAAACATCTATTATGTTCCAATTTACTTAGGAACACCTTTTCAACTGTATTAACTCTGATAAAGTCAACTAAAACGCACACTGAAAAAACTCCAAATACAGAAAGCAAAGAGAAAATTACTAATTTCATAAACGGAAACTTATAGGCGGCGCTTACATTCAAACAATCTTTCCATAACCAATTTATCATTGTCATAGAATTCGCATGGATGCAAAGTACTCCAAACGTGCTTCTGGCTATTGTGTTTATCAGTTTACTTTTTCTGATTTTCAAGTTTAAAAATAGCATAAAACTGCAGAAGCTGATTGCGAACGCTAAGAATGTATTACTGTCCGTAACAAATCTGTATGCGGCATGTTTATTCAATTTTACTCCCGCCTCAAGGCAAACGAGAATAGAAACCACAGCTGTTGCAACAAACAGGATGGTCAGCCGTCCCCAGGCTCTTTTCAGCGGCGGATAGAAGCGAATATACGCCGCAATAATATACAGAACAGAAAACCAGGATACATAATTCGTTGTTATGTTAAATTTAGGCATAGTGCTTAAGAAAATGTACACAAACGCAAGTAGCCCAATCAATCTTCCATGCTGTCTTTTACTTAAATTTCTCAACAAGATATTCAAAAAAGGTATCATCATGTAAAATACTAAGAAGCAGGCAAAAAAATGGTTGCTATCAATTATTCGAATCAAAAAGAACGCATTAAGAATATCCATAATTGTACCGTGTCCAAAAGCAAAGAAAATCAATGCAAGTACTATATTATAAAACAATATTTCGCATATAAGTTTTAAATACTTCTTTAATGTAATGTTACTTTTACACATGAAGTATCCCGTAATCATCATAAAACAATTAATTCCCGTTTTACCCCATGCTCCAAATAAAAACAAAAATATACTATTTTTGCTTAGGGGCATTTCATATGCCTCATTTAGCACGCCGCTATTAACAACGAAATGATGTGCAACGATTAATAGCATTGTGATAATTCTATATAATTCCAAATTAGAATCTCGCTCCCCCCCCCCCGATTATTATAAATAATGATCATCATTTTCACCTCAATTTTAGTATTTGCAGCTTAAAATAATATCACAGATTCTATCCACATCCTCTAAGGCAAGATCACCGTACAGCGGCAATGTAAGGACTCTTTGGCTGATATGTAATGCAATAGGCGTTTTCGTTACATCATATTTTTTGTGGAAACATTTAAAAGTATTGGTAAGAGGATAAAAATATTTTCTTGCGCCGATACCGTTCCTGGCAAGCCTGTCAAAAACCTCTGCACGGCTTGCACCGAATAATTTTTCCTCAAAGACTACAGGGAAATATGCATAATTACTCTTTACCTCAGTATTAACCGCAGTTAGCCGGATACCGTCTGCATCACTCAGTCGTGAACAGTAATGTTTTACTACTTTACAGCGATTCTCTATTTCCTCTTCAACATGGCGGAGATTACAAAGTCCCATTGCTGCACAGAACTCATTCATTTTAGCGTTTGCGCCAACAGCAGATACCTCTTCCGGTCCATGAATACCAAAATTCTTCAGCTCATACAACTTTGCGCCAAGCTGCTTATCCTTAAAGCACACTGCACCGCCTTCAATGCTGTTAAAAACCTTTGTAGCGTGGAAACTAAAGCAAGATGCATCGCCAAAAGAACCAATCCCTCTGCCTTTATAAGTCTCGCCAAACGCATGTGCAGCGTCATAGATGATTTTCAACTCATATTTATGCGCAATACGTTCAATTTCCTCAATATTACAGACATTGCCATACACAT
This sequence comes from uncultured Eubacterium sp., assembly GCA_948560485.1. Next base: position 13,232 of record CAOXUF010000010.1, on the reverse strand, counting down.
GAACCGGCATGACAGCACAGGTCTGATCGGTGATCAGCTTTTCAATCCTGCTTGCATCCATGCAATATGTCTCTGGGTCAATGTCACAGAATACCGGCGTAAGTCCATTACGTACGATGGCATGTGTAGTAGAAGCAAAAGTAAATGGCGTGGTAATTACTTCGCCTTGTAAATTCATTGCCTGAAGTGTAAGTTCCAATGCCATATGTCCATTAGTCAGTAAATCAATATTTTCTACTCCAAGATATTCGCAAAGTTCTGCCTGAAGTTCTTTATGCTTCGGCCCCATATTAGTCAGCCAGTGACTATCCCACATAGAAGAAATTTCATTCACATACTCATCCAATTTTGGCATTGATGAACGGGTTACAAGAATTGTATTTTCCATGAAAAAGTCTCCTTATCTTTTAAAGAACGATTTAATCATTCCAAACAAATACTCAAACTCCTCTAATTTCAAAACTGCAGATATAACAATATAAATTGTTGCACCAGCAATAAACTGAATTAACAACGTTGCAATAGTTGGCAACTGAAGAAGGCCGATGAAATAGATGCATATTCCCATACCAGCAGACAATAGAATTCCGGGAGCAAAATCATGTACCTGTTCCATGTATCCATATCCCAATAGGTTTCTGTTCGGCCATGAATTAATGATCTGACTTAGCAAACTACTCAGCAACATACTGTATGCCATTGCCATAACGCCAAACCACATCGTCGATAGTAGAATAATCATTCCCACTATTTTTTTTATAATTTCAAGTTTGAGAAACCAGTCGCTTCGCCCCATTGCATTGATAGCATTTAAATTTGCAGTATGAATCGGCCAGAACATGTATGTAATGCAAAAGATTCTCAAAAACGGAACACACGGTAGCCATTTGTCGGTTAAAACTATTCTTACAATGGGTTCTGCACAAAACGCAAGTCCTAGCATAAGTGGAGCCATTACATATGTACTGGTTTTGATCGCTCTGCGTGTCATTTGTTTGACACGTTCTTTATTATCCTGGGAATTTGACATTGTTGGCAGCAACACGCTATCTATTGAAGTATTAATGTTAGTCACTATTACTTTCGGAAATTTGTCTCCTTGATTGTAAAACGCCAGGTCTGATGCAGAATACATTTTTCCAATTATTAGATTGCGAAGATTGTTATAACAAGTATCCAGTAGAGAAGATACCAATAATTTCCACCCGAAGGATAATAAATTTTTAAGTCTATACCACGAAAACATTCTTTTGGGTCTCCACTCGACCGTAAGCCAGAGAATTATGGTATCTATTGCAGTATTTGAAAGTTGTTGTGCTACCAAAGCCCAAACCCCAAACCCAGCATATGCCAGACTTATGCCAAGAAAAGCTGAAAAAATGGTTCCTCCAATCGTTGAAAAGAAAAATCTTTTAAATAGCATATTCCTGGAAACATACGCTTGTTGTATCCCCTTAACTCCGGATACAATAATCGTTAAACTAATAACACGTATAACGCTGGTAAGGGAAGGGCCATTATAAAATGCCGCTATATACGGTGCCGCTATATACATTCCCGCATATAAAATAAGGCAAACCGCAAAATTAAAATAAAAAACAGAAGAAAAATCCAAGTCGTCTGCATCTTTCTTTTGAACCAGGGCAGTGCTTAGTCCGCTATCAACAAATACCTGTAGTATTGCAGTAAAAATTGTTACAAGTGCAATGATTCCATAGTCTTTTGGAACAAGGATACGCGCAAGAAGAACAGATACAAGAAACGATACAAGCTGTGCACCGCAGCGTTCAGCAAAACGCCATATGAATCCTTTCATAATATTTTCGTTCGTCATAATTTAGTTTAAAGCATTCCTTGTCTTTATAGTTTTGAAAACATATTTTAATAGTATTTTTATTTTGGTCATATAAGACAATGCTACGTTACCGTCATGTAATGTGATTTCGTGGTCATTAATTATAATTGGATCTTTATATTTAAATTCAAACCCTTTGTCATTTAACCAGGGTCTTTGTTTTAATTCTTTTGCATTTTTAAAAGCTGTTTTGTAATTTACACCATTTCCATCTACACCAAAATCTCTTTGCAGCGGTTCAATAGGACACAAAACATATTTATCAAATAAAATCATATATATATCTACCATAAAATCTATTGGATGTAACTCTTCTTCAAACCATGGAAGTTCTCGATTTTGTAAACTAACCATTGCCAAAAAATGATAAAAAAAACAACGACTTTTTTTATGCAATTTTAAAAGGCCTTTCATGTTATATAATCCATGTTGCTTTTGAACTTTATTGCAAAATCTGCTGACTTTTTCTCTTTTATTTTCCCAATAGGCAACTGCATGAAAGACAAGTTGTCTTTTTTCTATATTATTTTCGTTATCTCCAACTGCTCTTACAGGTGGTGTAAACCCATTTCCACACCATACATAGTCGCTTGCATTAAGTGCGATAATTGACTCGTCATTTTCAAATAATTCCAAACCTTTATCACAGAATTCTATAAAGCCGGGTGCTAATTCATTATCATCTTCAAGAAAAATATATCGGTTATGATTTCTGCAAACTAAGTCTCGCAGCCATTCTGCGTTTTTTATTGCACCAAGATTTTTCTCTTGAAAATAAATATGAACTTTTTTGAATCCATCAAGTTCTTGTTCTAAATATGCCTTGATTTTATTATATCCTTCATGATATTTAGTTGTTGGCGGATAATCTACAGAAATAAATAACTCCGTTTTATCAGACCAACTGTTTTCCTGCAACGATTCTATACATCGTTTAAAACATTCATATCTGTTAAGTGTTGTTAATAAAATTGGTGCATAAATCATATTTATAGCCTCGCTTTTCTTAATAAATATGCTATTGGAATTCCAAATAAGAGTAAAAAGACATATGCTGCTGCCGATAAACCAATATCATTGCCCCTTATCAAGAGTGGTTTTTTTAATTCTTTCATCATTGTATTAAACTCTTTTAAATGTAACATTTTTTCGGAAAACGGCTTTAAGTCGAGACATTTCTTTATATAAGCGCAATACCCGTGATAATTTTTTATATGACCTTTGGTATCATTTGCGCCTGCATTCGTTAGGCCATCCTCTAAGTATTCACATATATAAATTGGATGATTATACCAACGTATTTTATAGCCTGCTGCTGCAATCTGCATCCAACAAAAATCTTCAGTTACAAAAAACTCATCGGAAATCTCCGGGAACATATACTGCTTTAATATAGATGTCCGATATACCTCTGCCTTATCACCAAGAAGATTATATTTTCTTCTTTCAAAATTGGTAGCATCAATGTAGGCATTCTTATATTTAACGTCACCGCCCCATACCTTGCCGGTACTGGAAATTCTTAGGCCAGACACTCCCGCAAAGGTTGGTTTGTTTCTTATTGTTGAGATCCACTGGCTTGCTAATTTCACGGCATCGACTGTCAGCGAGTCGTCACTGTCAACAATGAAAATAAACTCACCTTTTGCAAGATTAAAAGCTTTGTTTAAAGCCCTGTGCTTTCCCCCATGCTCCTGTCTGTAATATCTTATTTCAAAGCTATGCCTTTCTGCTTTCCACTTGTTAACAAGTTCCAACGTATTATCACTTGAGGCATCATCTATAATCAACCACTCAAAAAGGTCATTACTTTCAATTTGTGCACAGAGTGATTTATAAAGTTTTGGTAGAATATAGGCTCTATTATATGTAGGTGTAAATATTGTCAAAAGCATTCGTTTTTACATTCCTTTTTATTAATACAAACTTAACCGTTTCCTAAAAAATCTATATTTGGGGTGTAATCATAATAATTAACGGCAATATATATTTACGATTAGTATGACTCGTCAGGTTTTATTTCCAACGTTTGACTTTTTTTAGTGCAAAAGAAACTGTCCCCAAAATCCCCAATGTTGCTATTTTGTTTTGGATGCGTGAGGGAAGTGTATAGGCTCTCCAAATTTTATACCCCACTTTTTCACCAAACGTTTCATTTAAACATTTCAACACATATGCTTGCCTTTTGTATTTTTCATTTTGCCAAGTTGCTGTATAATGATGTATTGAACGAGTATTATCTGTGATTGTTAGCTTTCCTGTAAAATAATTCAAAGGGCAAAAATATTCTGGAGGGTATACAAAGATCTGCCAGTCATTGCCACATATTTTTTGAAGTGTATTACAATCTGCAAAACCGTATCTGTTTAAGATGTCAGACACATACTTTACAACCGTTTCTAAGCACAGCGTTCCATCTGTTTGTATAAAGTGAATTGTTTCATAAAAGTCCAAAATTTCTTTATACAACCCCATCCCGGAACTGGCATATAACCCCAACCCGGGGTTACATTTACCAATTGTCTCGCAACCCATAAATGCGCCTTTTTCGAGAATATCTCTCATGTCTTTTATAACTTCGACATCTGTATCAAAATATAACCCACCATAATGATAGAGTATCCAAAAGCGGGCATAATCACTTACAAATGCCCATTTCTTTTCTTGATACGCTTCTTGGATATATGCACAGCAATTTACATCAAAATTAGATTCATTCCATTCTTTGATTTCATAATCTGGGAAGAACTTTTCCCATGATTCAATGCATTTTTGAGCCGTTTCTGGCAGGGGAGATTCACCGAACCAGCAGTAATGAATTGTTCTAGAAATCGACACTTCTTTTGATAAACTTATGGTTGACATAAAATTTCCTTTCCATTTATTTTTGCAATCACATCTCCCCTTTGTTTTTACTTGGATGTATTCTAAAAAGAAGCATAGAAACATTCATAAAAATATAAGTGGCGAAATTTTCAGAAAGCATATGAACAATAAAACATGACATTAATGCTATTAAATCACGTCTTTCTAATTCACAAGCCCGAAACATTGATACTACATATCCATATACAACAGCAATATAATAAATCAAACCATTGTTAATTAGCATCCTTGCATATCCTATGTCTAATATATTATCTGTATAAATACTGGTAAGATCTGCATTTAGATTATTTCCAAATAAATTTATTCCATATTTTTCATAATAAAAATTTGCCTGGTGCAAACGCCCGGTCATCAAAGCATCCATTATCGCAAATTTACTGCTATATATTATAGGAATTGCAGTAAACAGTATAATGCCACAAATCAAGCCAATAACGATTGCTTTTGAATTGATTTTTTTCAAGGGAAAAAACTTCAAAACAAACAAGATAATCAATGAAGCAACTGCAGTCACAAGTCCTGTTACGCTCTTTGTGAAATTATAAACCATTATACTTCCTGCTATGAATAGAATCAGTTCTCTTGCCTTTAGTTTATTAAATTTAAGATATACATACTGGATCATAAGAAGCACATAATATGCCGCAAACATATTGGGATGACCTAATCCAAAACTTCGTCTTGTACCTCTTATGGAGAAAAGGGCTGTATCTGCTAAAACTCCTGAGAAGTGTAAAATCATAAAAAATAAACAACATAGAAGTATTGTATAAAAACTATATTTTACAGCTTTATCAAAATCAATATTCTTGCATGCGCACATTACTATTACAAACCATAATACTCTCATATCATCACTAGCTTTGAAAGAAAGAATACCTATGATATATAATCCTATAATTTCAAGATATTCCCACAAAGACTTCTTTTTTTGAATTAAAATCTTAATTCCAAATAAGGCCATTGAAAAATACGAAATCATAGGAAAACTGTACTCTGATGCGTTAGAATTGGCTACACATAAATGAATAATCATTAAAATCCAGGCTAAATAAAATATTGATGCTTTTGATACTTTTAATTTTTTTAAACCAAAATTCATTCTTTATCCTTCCTATGAGATTATTCTCCTAAGTATTTTTTAAGCGCCTGCCCTCTTTTCCCACATTTTCAGTAATAGCCAGTAAGGAAAATGTAGTATCATTAGAGTCAAAACAACCTTTTTTCTCAATTCAAGTCCTTTATTTCCCCATATGTAATATTTTTGGAGATACAGTTCTTTTTGCAGTCCTTTTAAAATTTTTTTATTATGTTCAGTTTTTTCCGCTTTATAAAGATACAGCTGAAATACCATAAGTGTCCGAAGGTAAAAGGCATGCGCCTCTTGATCATACAAATGATTATTCCTGTCGGAATAATCGATAATATCTCTGCAACATTCTAAAAAGAATAGCTTCTTGTCATTAAATCCGGAATTAACGATTCCCTCTTTGCGTTGATAATAAAAATATTTGGATTCTCCGGAAACTACAACTTTATTGCTTCGTAAAAAAGTGGGTAATCCCACAGCGACATCTTCATATAATTGTCCTTCTGGAAAACGTATAGAATCAAAAATAAAAGAGCAATAAAGTTTTTGACAAACCATACACTGAAATTTGCGTTGCATAAGTAATTCTCTTATTGCCTCATCTTTGTTTAAAACATAATATTGATCATCACTACTGAAACGTCTGGACTTCCCATTGTCCCATATCATTGTGTATCCAATAATAGAAATATCCGCTTTTTCTCTCTTTAGATTATTTATAAGAGTCTCTATAAAGTCGGATTCTACCCAGTCATCGCCATCGACAAAAGAAATGTATTGCCCCTCTGCGACTTCTAATCCTCGGTTTCTAGCTGATGAAAGTCCTCCATTTTCCTTGTGAACTACTTTTATCCGGCTGTCTTCCCACGCATATTTTTCGCATAATTGGGGACAGGAATCCGGCGATCCGTCATTTATAAGAATAATTTCTATATTTTTATAAGTCTGTCCTAATAAACTTCTTACGCAACGATCAAGCTCCTTTTCGACTTTATATATCGGTACGATTATGCTGACTTTATCCAAAATCACATGCTTTTTCGTCTGAGTGGAAGTGTTTTTATTTGAAGCATTGAGGTTCATATTATTGTATTTTCCTTTTTTATTTATGGTACTGTCCATACAACCCTTGCTAATGATGATTATCTCATCAGCAAGGTTGTCTAACACTCCAATGTTGCCCTGTAAATATCTTCCAATTGCTTGTAATTATCTCCCGGCATATATTTTTGTTCATAGTCCCGACGTGCGTTACTTCCCATTTTGGAAATTAGTTTAGGTTCTCTCCACAAACTCGTGATACATCTTCTGAATCCGTCAACATCACCAAGTGCTATTTTATAACCATTAACACCATTTTCTATTGCTTCCTCTGAAAATCCAAGAGCACTTGCAACCAAACATTTTCCAAGACTCTCAGTTTCAATTTCAACCATTGAGCAGCCTTCATACCAAATAGATGGGAATACTACAAAACTTCCGCCTTTGACAATAGAAAGACATTTATCATGCTGTGTGTAGCCTAAGAAATAGACATTATCATGTTTATCAGCCCATGCCTTAAATTCTTCTTCAAGCGGACCGCCACCCATAACAACAAGAGGAATGTCAGGCAGCTGATTCCATATCTGCATCAAAGATCGAACTCCTTTTTCTTCGCCAATACGACCATAAAAAACTACGTATTGATCTGGAATGGTCTTAACTTTTATTGCTTTTAAATTTGCTTCTGCATCAGGGACAAAGTTATACTTCTTTATAATCTTATTTTTGTCAAAACCAACATCCGTCAAAAGCCTAATTTGGTTTTCATTTAAGCAAATGTAACGATCAATCTGCCTATAGAAACTTCTTCTTATGCGATGATATGAAAAAATACAGGCAACAATGAAACTCTGCAATCTGGAATTTTTAAAACATCCATATCTGCACATTCGGAAATACTTTCCATCCCCACACTTATTACAAATTTCCGTTCCTCTCAAAGATGTAGAACATGGACAAATAAATCGGGTGTCATGCAGAGTGGCGACCACTTTTACACCCATTCTCTTCGCAGCATAAAGAATGGACGGTGACAGCAACGGAAAAAAGGTGTGGACATGAACTAAGTCCGGTTTCTCTTTGTCAATAATTTGCTGTACGGCTTTATAATGCTTAAAACTCCACAGCATTCCCATTGCAGCGGTTATTTTCCCTGCCATACCAAAATTATCGAAATCGTCATTTGATACAGTATATCTAATAACTTGATTTCCATATTTATCCAGTAAAGCTGTTTCACTTTTAAATACCTGATCATCTCCACTTGCAGAGTTTTTTCTATGGAAATTGTGTATAGCTAATACTTTCATTATTGGCTCCCCACACTAAGAAACACATCCGCATACATGTCACAGATTTTCTCCCATGTGTATTCTTCTGCTACACGCTTCCTGGCTTTTCTGCCCATATTTGCAATCTGTTCCGGGTTCATTGTATCCACTTTATCAATCAAGTTTGCCAGTTCACCCTCATCTTGATGCCAATACAGAGCACAATCCACCGCAACCTCTCTGTTAAATCCGACATCCACAAGAAGATTCAAGTCTGTACTTCCTAAAGCCTCAATCAAACTTGGGTTTGTACCACCAACGGTATGTCCATGAAAATACGCATAAGCATTTTCTCTTATCTTTTTCAATAGCTCTTGATCATATACAGTTCCTACAAACTTGATTCGACCATCCCGCTTAAAATGTAACTTCTGCTCAAGCTCATTTAGAAATTTTTCATTCACGTTTGTGATAATTGCAAAATCCCTCTTAGTCTTGCTCTTTATATACTCCCGGATCATAACCTCGAAAGAATTCTCCGGAACAAATCTGCCGACTACAAGATAATAATTTTTTTTACTCAGACTTCTTTTCTGATACCAGTCTATCAGCTTCGAGTCATTGTCTTTCAGTTTACTAAATGTCAAATCTGCACCATACGCAATAAATGTTGTCCTTGGATCCCTTCTCCGGATTCCTTTTCCGTCATATTGTTCATGTATATACTTCTCAATATTTACAGAATCACAGATGACTAAATCAGAGCACCTAACCATCATTTGCTCGGATACTTTCCAATATTTGCGAATCAGAGCATTCCACTTGGTCCGCATCCATTCATGCCCATCAGGATTCAGATAAACCCTGCCGCCGAATTTATGGATTTTCTTATAGAAGTGTTTCATGAACGGTCCAATACGGCAAGCCATGATATAGATAACCGGATGTTCTATTTTCTTTTCTTCAATATATCTGCAGGATTCATTCAATGCTTTCATATCGTAATAAATAGCCTGCGCCGCTCCCAATCTCTCTGGGATTTTAATTTTAAAGCAACGGGCATTGTGGTAGATAAATTCAACAGTTGCACTGCTTTTCTTTATCACACTGTTTACGCCCTCAAACCTAGTTTCATCCATGTAGCCATCGCCATTTGCTTTGCAAGCTACATGATATTTAATTCTCGCATCATGTTGGTGATATTCGGTCAGCTTGTCAACAAAAGTTTCGTACCCACCATAAGCCCCTAATGATTTGGCACCTATAAGGAATACGTGCTGTACATCTTTTCCCTGCTGCATTTCCCCATCCGCCTTCTAACTTTTCAATCTATAACATAATACTGGACAGGGTATTCTGATTCTGTCCTTCCAAATTTCTCCACAATTTTTAGTGCATATGTGGGAAACTCTGATCTAAGCCTCTGCTTAAAATACATGGTACTATCGCTTTTAAAATTCCCTAATCATTTCTCAAGGGACCACCGCACCATGATTTGTGAATTCTCATTTTAGCAAAGATGGCAGTCAAAAAACTATTACCACCTCACCTAAACGAAATTTTGAGGAAAGTCTGCTTGTGAGGAGTCCTCAATCATGTTATTCTATTGTTATATTCCCCGAAATAGTTCGGCGCATTATGGAGATACTGAACAGATACGATTGTTTAGAGCGAATTGGGAAGGATGCTTTACGATAAATTTTGAAAGGAAATGGAATAATAATGAGAGAGGAAGCTACAAAAGAGCAATGGGGAAGATTATATGAACTGGCAGCCGAATTCAAGAAGAGGGAGCCATGGACAGGAGACTTTGAGGAGACTCCGCTTAAGCGGTATGAAATTGACTGTGCCAGGTTTACGGATTCAGTGATGATAGAAAAGATCCGTAAGGAGAAGAAGGCAAAGGAGAACTGGGAGGTGGATGAATGGGATATGTTTGAAGAGGAAGGCGCTGAGGAGGAGATTCTGGGAAGTCTGGGGGAGTTAGGATTCGATATTGACAAGTTAAAGAACAATGCGTATAACATGTCAGAAGATGAGTTTGTAGAAAGCATGATGACAGATTTAACCAGGATATTAGAGCAGGGGATGGGCGATATTTTTGATGATTCGGATGAGGTGGAGCACGAGCTTAAGAACAGGAAGCAAAAGGCGGATGCGGTGAGGAACTTTTTTGGGCAGGGGACAATGCCGAGAGAGTATTATGATGAAGTGGAAAAGTTTATTGAAGCAGATCTGGCGGACAGTTGGGAGGATTTGTTAGGGGAATCGACGAAGCTGCAGTTATCTGATATGGCAGGGAGGCTGAAGGCGCAGGTGAAGAAAAGTGCTCCGAAGGGTCAACTGATTGAGGCGATTATGAACCGGGTGCATGAAGAGAGTTCTGCACTGATGGGGCTTCTGACAGAGGATGAGCAGGATGCTTTGGAAATGATGAGGAATTCAGCAAGAGATATGGAAGGCTGGTGGGAGCTGGAGGATTTTCCGCTTACAATGGAACAGGCGCTGAAGCTTCTGAACTATGCATTTATTGATATAGGATGGTATACGAGTGACGAAGACATGACTCTTGTTTTGAGAGCAGTTGAAGAATTTTAAGGGGAGCAGGCAGTGGGAAAGGCATAATGCTTTCGGTCTTTTTAGGCTTGAATGGCGGCCTTGGGGAATTGTCCCTCAGGCAGGCCGCGGGAGGAGAATACCGGGGTCTGGAGGGGAATAGATGGAGGAAGACAAGGATGAAATATGATGTGATCATTATCGGCGCGGGGCCGGGTGGTATTTTCTCGGCATATGAGCTGATGAAGAAGAGACCGGATTTAAAGGTGGCAGTTTTTGAGGCGGGGCATTCGCTTAAGAAGCGGCGCTGTCCTATTGACGGGGATAAGGTGAAGACGTGTATTAACTGCAAGACGTGCGCGATTATGAGTGGATTTGGAGGGGCAGGGGCATTTTCGGATGGGAAATACAATATTACAAATGATTTTGGCGGGACGCTTTATAAATATATTGGGAAGGAAAAGGCGATTTCCCTGATGAAATATGTGGATGAGATTAATGTGTCCCATGGCGGAGAGGGGACAAAGATGTATTCTACGGCGGGCACAGAGTTTAAGAAGTCCTGCATGCAGAATAAGCTGACTCTTCTTGAGGCCTCGGTGCGTCATTTGGGGACGGATATTAATTATGTTGTGTTGGAGCAGCTTTATAATGAGCTGAGATCCTGGGCGGATTTTTACTTTGATACACCGGTGGATCGTCTGGAGATTCAGGAGGACGGCTATCTTGTATATTTTGGTGAAAATACTGAGAAATGCCGCAGGTGTATTATTTCCGTGGGGAGAAGCGGGAGTAAGTGGATGGAGCGGATTTGCAGGGAGCTTGATATACCGACGAAGTCGAACAGGGTGGATATCGGTGTGCGTGTAGAGCTTCCGGCGGTTATTTTTGCCCATCTGACGGACGAACTTTATGAGAGTAAGATTGTTTACCGTACGCAGAAGTTTGAGGATAATGTGCGTACCTTCTGCATGAATCCCTGCGGAATTGTTGTAAATGAAAATACAAATGGAATTATTACGGTAAATGGACACAGCTTTGAGGATGAAGCGAAGAAGACGGAGAATACCAATTTTGCATTGCTGGTAGCGAAGCATTTTTCAGAGCCTTTTAAGGATAGTAATGGATACGGGGAGGGAATTGCAAGGCTTTCGAATATGCTTGGCGGCGGTGTGATTGTGCAGCGCTTCGGAGATCTGGAGAGAGGGCGCAGAAGTAATCAGAAGCGGATTGATGAGGGGACGGTGCGGCCTACACTGGCGGCAACGCCGGGGGACTTAAGTCTTGTGCTGCCAAAAAGAATTCTGGATGGGATCATTGAGATGATTTATGCACTGGATAAGATTGCGCCGGGAACGGCTAATGACGATACTCTGCTGTACGGGGTTGAGGTTAAGTTCTACAATATGGAGGTGGAGCTTAATCAGAATCTGGAAACAAAGTATGAAGGTCTGTATGTGATCGGCGATGGGAGCGGTGTGACACACTCCCTTTCCCATGCGTCAGCCAGCGGGGTATATGTGGCAGACCAGATCAGCTTGTCAAAACTGTGATGACGATTAAAAGGAGACGGTTATGGAAGAGACGGAAGTGCTAATTATAGGGGCGGCGATTATAGATGTATTAGTGCGGCCTGCCAGTGAAGAAGTATTTCATACAGGCTCTTATCCGGCAGAGGAGATCTGCATGTCTCCGGGAGGTGATGCGCTGAACGAGGCATCTGTACTGGCAGGACTCGGGGATGCTGTCGGACTCGAAACCGTGCTTGGTCAGGACCGTGCGGGAAGGTATTTGCAGGATTACTGCAGAGAGAGCGGAATAAGGCTTCGGACAGGATGTGAGAGGAGTGACCTGGCAACAGGTGTGAATGTCGTACTTGTAAGAGAAGACGGGGGCAGAAGTTTTCTTACGAATAAAAATGGAAGTCTCAGGAGCTTAAGATTATCAGATATAGCGATGCCATTTCCTGAGAAAGCCAGACTGATCAGCTTTGCCAGTATCTTCGTTTTTCCCCATATAGGAGCGGAAGAGCTGGAAACACTCTTCAGACAGGCAAAAAAACAGGGGATAACTGTATGTGCAGATATGACGAAATGTAAGAATGGCGAGAGGGCGGAGGATATGTCTGCAGCATTTCATTATGTAGATTATCTATTTGCAAATTATGAGGAAGCAGCCCTGCTTACAGATGGGAACCAGACGGAAGAGAGGCGGGGGACGGAAGAAGCGGCCTGGAAACTTATGGAGGCCGGAGCGCGGTGCGTGGTTATCAAATGCGGTGCAATGGGATGCTATGTGAGAAATGACAGGAAGGAGTTCTGGTCACCGGCGGTGAAGAATGTGAACTGCGTGGATACAACAGGGGCGGGAGACAGCTTTGTGGCCGGATTTATACATGGGCTTCTTCATGGAAAGACATTGGAGGGATGTGCGAAGTGCGCGAATGCGTGCGGAGCGCGTGCAGTAGAAAAGTTGGGGACAGGTCATTTTTAATCTGGGACGGGGCATTTTTAAAAATGCCCCGTCC
>CAOXUF010000009.1:12505-23887 GCA_948560485.1 uncultured Eubacterium sp. | reverse complement strand
CCTACACGACGCTCTTCCGATCTGTTCGTGTGGTAAGGGTAGTTTCAACTGCTAATTGACTCAATATATCATATTCTGTTAGCCAAGTATTATTCAAATATGTCCTTAAATTACTATTTCCCCATATTAAAGAACCAAATCCACGTTCAAAACCTAGTTGTTCTTTCGCCCATATCAATATTTTGTTATTGATTTCATCTTTTACTAAAACATAATAATCAATACCATCAATTAATATTTCATCAGATACATTGGCAACATTACCACCTGCTCCTGCTACATTCAATAAAAATAACGCATTATCACTAAAACCATCCTTAAAGAATCCTGTTTTATCTTTTTTAGATCCCCAATCTCCTTTTGTTACAAACTGTGCAATTACATTAATTCCATAATAACATGGACCATTTGTATTACTAATTAGTTCAATACCATCAAGAAGTAGACCTGTTGATTCTCCAGGTTGGATCGCTTCAGCCCAATATGCCCAACCATCTTCATCGTACACCCAATATTCCCCAGGTTTACATCCATTTTCAATCCATTCTTTCATGAGAATAACTGTTCCCGTTTGAGTTTCCCTTGCCACATGAGTTTCTTCTTTTTTAGTATAGTTTTCACCTTCTATAGCATTTTCTCCTTCATCTGCATCATTACTATCTGTATCATAAACAGCATCTGCTGTTTTTTCTTCGCCTATTTCATATTCTTTATAGTCAGCATATTTATTTTCAAAAAGACCATTCAAATCTGCTTCTAAACTATCCATATTTTTATTAAAAGTAGGCATAAATACTGTATGGCCCCCCATTTTCCATGTCCAATACTGATGGATTTCGTTTTTCTCTCCTATCGGCAGATATTCTTCAGGGATATAAGTTTTCCATTTCTCTCTATCATTGATGTTCGCTCCATTTATTACTGAAACTGCATTACGATTAGCATCATCTTTGTTTATTCCGGCATCTGGTCCTACTTCCATATATTCATCTAATCGAATCCGGGCAAATATTGGAATACTACTAAAATTTTCCACATATACATCTTTATTTTCCCCATTAAAGTCATCATGAAGACGTCCACCAGGATTCTTATCAACTATAACTTCATTTAACGCTTTCTGACTAATAGATTGCCATGCATATGTACCTGTCAAAGCAATTGCAATTACAAGAAGAATTGCAATTGCTGTTTTTAACACTCTATGTTTTTTCTTTTCCATTCTTTATCTCCCTTTTTATTAAAGTTTATACACTATTTAGTTATTTGATTTATGCTATTTCCATCTGTCACTGCAAAATTTCCATTTATATCCATCTCCACTTTGTCTGAAATTTTTAAAATGTCAACTTTTCATCTATGTCAATGTTATCTATAAAGCGCCTTTATTTGTGTCAGTGGTACCCATAATGCTGGACGAACTCCTGCTCTACCAGTTGCGTTTGAATTTTTTAGTGAACCGTCAGATGCTAGTACGAGAGATACCGTTCCGCTACCAGAAGAATTATTGGGAGAACGAAGCCAATAATAGCCTAACGGTTCTTCAGTACACTTTCGCATACTTACAGTAATTGGTAACTTCGCTCCATTATATGTATAATCTCTTGATTCTGCTGTTTTACCATTTTGTGTGGTTCCAAATACATCAGCCTCACTTAATAAAAAGACTTTATCTAGACTTTCCGTAAAAGCAGTTCCCGAATAAGATGTTCGTGTGGTAAGGGTAGTTTCAACTGCTAATTGACTCAACATATCACATTCTGTCAACCAAGTACCATTCAAATATGTCCTTAGCCTACTATTTCCCCATATCAAAGAACCAAGTACTTGTTCAGAACTTAATTGTTCTTTTGCCCAAAGCAACATCTTATTATCTTCTTTATCTATTGCAAGTACATAAAAATCAATATTATCAATTGTTATTACGCCAGCAGCTCTATACAACAGAAGTAATGCATCATCTGTCATACCATCCTTGTAAAACCCTGTTTTTTTATCTTCATCGCCCCAATCTCCTGCTGTTGCAAACTGTGCTACCACATTAATTGCATAATACCATTTATCTTCTGGAGAACTTATCAACTGAATACCATCAAGTAACAAACCTGTTGATTCTCCCGGTTGAATTGCTTCTGCCCAATATGCCCAGCCATCTGTATCATATACCCAGTATGGACCCGCCGGTGCTCCTTGCGAAATCCATTCATCCATGGTTAGCACTGTTGCTGTCAATGTTTTCTTTGTAGTATGCGTTTCTTCTTGTTTAGAATAATTATCACCTTCTATTGCAGCATCACCTTCATCTATATGGTTATCATCAGCATCATAAACAGCATCTTGTGTCTTTTTTTCTCCAATATCATATTCTTTATAATCCTCAAATTTATTTTGATATGTACCATTTAAATCTGGTGTAAGACTATCCTTGTTCTTATTAAAGGTTGGCATAAATACAGTATCACCTCCCATTTCCCACAACCAGTATTTGTGAATAGAATTACAATCTGTCTGTGCAGGAATATGAGTTGTCCATGTGGTTTTATCATTAATATCTGCACCATCTATGACTGAATTTACTACTCGGTCAGAAGCTTCTTTGTTTTTTCCTGCATCTGGTCCTATTTCCATGTATTCATCTAATCGAATGCGTGCAAAAATAGATTCTGTTTCACTAAAATTTTCCACATAAATATCCTTATTTCGTCCATCGAAATCATCATGCAGACGTCCACCAGGATTGCTTCCCCCCTCTACTTCGTTGAGTGCCTCCTGACTAATAGACTGCCATGCATATGTTCCAGTCAAAGCAATTGCAATCACGAGAAGAACTGCAATCCCTGATTTTAATACTCTACGTTTCTTCTTTTCCATTCTTTTTTCTCCTTTTCATTAAAAATTCAATACTATTTAATTCTTTGATTTGTGCTAGAAATCTTGTTTTACAATAAAATTACATCAATGCTAACACGACCTGTGTGAAAACCAATACTTTCTGTTCTGCCCAATACGCCTAACCATCTTTTTCAAATACTCAATGCTTACCCGATTGTTTTCTTTGAGTTTTCTAATGTTTCATCATAATAACAGCTTCGTTCTGCAATTCCTTTGCTATATGTGTTTCTTCTACTGATGTTATATTCTTTCCTTCTACCGCTTCACCCCCTTCATTGATTGAGTTCAAGTCGCATCATAAATAGCATCTGTCATTTCATTTTATCCTTTCATGTACTCCACATACTTCTCATAACAATATTGTCCGTCATAATATTTTCATCCTGTCCTGCAAAAGTACCATTAATATCTGCCTCTATACTGTCCTTATTCTTGTTAAATGTAGGCATATACACTGTGCTACCTCCCATTTCCCAGTTCCAATATGTATTATGAAGTAGATTTGTTTCATCTTATGAAATATATAATTTCCATGTGGAAATATCCTGTTTATCTGCGCCTTTTAAAGCACATATTACATCTTGTTTTTTAGATGTTCTGTTGATTCCTGCATCCGGATCGGTCTCCACATATTCATACAAGCAAATTCGTATATAGGCTGGTATACCGTCTCTATTTTTTCTCTGTTTTAACTGTATGATTTTTAATCTTTTTATAAAAGCATCCGTTGCAATTTTTATTCTCTGCTTTTGCTCTGAATTTCCATCTTTTTTCATTTTTTTGCTGTAGTGTGTAAGCACTCTTTGTTTCTTCTATATTTTTTTAAAAATACTTTTAAGAACATAAGAAAGCACCCATATGAGCACCACCATTACCAAAATAATTATAATATTCTGACTAATAAAATCTGTGATACGCCCAAGTGTATAATTATGATATACAACTTTTCCAATTACATTAACCGCAGGCACTGGAAGCTTGTCTTTATCTTTATTCATTGTACCTTTCGTCTCAAAAGCTCTCTGTCCGGTCTGCTCATAATTTTCGACAATTCCTATAATTCTATGGGTAATTGTAGTAGTTTCACTAATCATAAATGTAATATCATCACCAATCTTTAATTCTGACGGTTCCATATATTTTGCCACTACAAGAGAACCTTTTGGAATCTCATTTTCCATGGAACTGGTTAAGACTGTAAAAATAGATATTCCTGCAATCGATTTCGGTATATCCTTGCGAATATCCTTTAAAATCAAAGCTCCAATAACCATTCCAAAGAGTAAAATGTAAAAAATCAAATCACCAATCCAAGGATGTTTTTTTCCTTACTGTTTTCTGTTTTGTATTTAAAATCTCATCTACGTCTATCTGACTGTAGTTTGTTTCAAACATCACAGCCTTCGACTGAAGTATCCTGATAATTGCTTTTACTTTTTCAAGCTGCTCTTTCGAAACCGTATCCACCTTTGATTTTCTATACATGATGCATCTGTTTTTTATTGTTATTTCCTCCTTTAGAATTCTCCGTTTTCTTTCATTATATTTTCGACATTTTTTAAAGTAAAATAACTACTAATGTAGATTTTTGATTTTTCCTATACTAAAACGATTTTATTTCAATATATTATTTAGATTATATTGTTTTTCTCAACTTAATCTCATAAAAAAAGAACTGGCACATAAGTGCCAGCCCTTTAATGAGATTAAGTAAATATATTTTAAGAACTGATGTTCCTAAACATCAATCGTTGCACACTACGCTTTTAAAGTCCGTAGCTTTTATTTATCATATGCCAATGCATCATATCCCATTTCTCCGGTTCTCACTCTCATAACATCTTCCACATCTGTCACAAAAATCTTACCGGAACCTCTATGCTCTGTTCCAATAGCCTTTCTTGCTGCTGCAACTACCAATCCCGGATCAACAGTTGATACAACAATATCTACCTGTACCTTTGGATAAAGGTTCATTGTAGTAGGAACGCCTCTGTATCTTCCTAAGTGTCCTTTTTCAACACCACAGCCCATTACCTGACTAACCGTCATACCAGTCACACCAATAGCCGCCATTGTATCACGAAGTACACCAAACTTGTCTTCCGGACAGATGATTGTAACCTTAGTAAACTTGCCTTCTGCTTTTGCCCCAAGTGCCAATGGTACCGGTTCAACTCCAGTTACATCTACAGCTCCGCCAATGTCACCATTAAATGCCGGTGCAGTAGCAACAAAGTCTGCGTATGCTGATGACAAACCATGTTCTGAAAGGTCCATACCAATAATCTCATCCTCGGCAGAAGCACGAAGTCCAATCGTATGTTTAATTGCCAAAAATACAATTGTCATCATAATCGCTGCATACACTACAATCGTAATCATACCAAGTGCCTGAATTCCTAATAACTTAAATCCACCACCATAAAACAATCCTGCATAAGTTGAACCATCTACAAATGCTCCTGTACCTTTACCTGTTGCAAAAAGACCAACTGCCAATGTGCCCCAGATACCATTTGCCATATGAACACCTACAGCACCAACCGGATCATCTATATGTAACTTCTTATCTAATAATTCAACTACCACATCAACTAAAATACCTGCTACAATACCAATGATAATTGCACCAACTGCATCAACAGAAGCACATCCTGCAGTAACAGCAACCAAACCTGCCAGAGACGCATTCAGACACATTCCTACATCCGGTTTTCCATCCTTAAGCCATGTAAATACCATACAGGATACTGTAGCTAATGCCGGTGCCAATGTTGTTGTAAGGAATATTGATGCAAGGCTATCTGCTGATGTTGCTGCCGCACCATTAAATCCATACCATCCAAACCAAAGGATAAAACATCCTAAAGCACCAAGTGTAAGGGAATGTCCTGCAATCGCATTAGATTTTACTCTGCCATCTTTTGTCTTACTAAATTTTCCAATACGTGGACCTACAATAATTGCTCCTACTAAAGCTGCTGTACCACCTACCATATGAATTACCGTAGAACCTGCAAAATCTACAAAATTCAGTTTTGATAACCATCCTTCTGTGTTCCAAACCCATCCTGCTTCAATCGGGTATACTACAGCACTAATTGCAGCCGAATAAATACAATAAGCACTGAACTTTGTTCTTTCTGCCATAGCCCCTGAAACAATTGTTGCCGCAGTAGCACAGAATACTAACTGAAATACAAAACTGGAATAATCAAAACTTCCATAATTTGTGAATATTCCCATGTTTGGAATACCAATAATACCCGCTACATAATCCTCAGACATCATCAGCCCAAATCCTAATAAAATAAATGTTACTGTACCAATACAGAAATCCATTAAGTTTTTCATAATAATGTTTCCTGCATTTTTCGCTCTGGTAAAACCTGTCTCCACCATTGCAAATCCACACTGCATAAAAAATACCAACGCTGCACCAATTAAAAACCAGATAGCAAACGGTATATCTGCTGCACTGTTAATTGCATTTTGAATCTCTCCTGTCATAATTTCTTCCTCCATTCTTTTCAGTCTTTTCTTTAGGAAACACTTTTTATTTATAGGGGAATGTTTCCTTAACGAGTTCCTTTTGTTCTATCAAAACAAAGGAAAAAGGGAGCTAGACTATTACGTCTGCTCCCTTGCATTTCGTTTAACAGTGACTAGTATAGCACCAAAAATTGGATTTTCAACCTATTCTATCACTTTACTTATAAAATAAACCTGATTGTTTATTTATTTCATCTTATTCTTAATTTAATGAATATATTCATTAAAAATATAAAGTTTTTATTTACTTTGAAATGTTTCACAATTCATTAAGCCATAATATTCTTTACCTGACTATAGATACCATCTCCATCCAGCTTAAATTCCTTCAATAATTCCAAAGCCGGTCCCGAATGACCAAACATGTCATTGACACCTAACTTCGTTACAGGTGTAGGACATTTCTCGCACAAAGCATCACACACTGCACTGCCCAGTCCGCCAATCACTGAATGTTCTTCCACTGTAATCACCCTGCCGGTCTTCTTTGCTGACTCAATAATCATATCTTCATCCAATGGTTTTATCGTATGAATATTAATAACTTCAGCATTAATTCCATCATCAGCCAGTTTTTCAGCTGCCTCTAACACATTGCTTACCATCAGACCGGTAGCCACAATCGTAACATCACTGCCTTCCCGCATCATGACACCCTTTCCAATCTCGAACTGATAATCCTCTTTATTGATTACCGGAGCTGCCAGTCTTCCAAATCTTAGATAAACCGGACCATCCATTTCATACGCAGCCTTTACTGCAGCTCTCGCTTCAATATCATCACAGGGATTAATAATCGTCATTCCCGGAATTGTTCTCATTAAAGCAATATCTTCATTACACTGATGCGTAGCCCCGTCTTCACCTACAGAGATTCCTGCATGTGTGGCTCCAATCTTTACATTCAGATGAGGATATCCAATTGTATTTCTTACCTGCTCAAAAGCTCTTCCTGCCGCAAACATGGCAAATGTACTTGCAAAAGGCACCTTTCCACAGGTAGAAAGTCCTGCCGCAATACCCATCATGTTCGCTTCCGCAATACCACAGTCGATATGTCTGTCCGGAAATTCCTTCTTAAAAATGCCTGTTTTCGTAGCTGCTGCAAGATCCGCGTCTAAAACAACCAAATCATCATGTTCTTTTCCAATTTCCACCAAAGCATTGCCATAACTCTCTCTTGTTGCTATTTTCTTTACTTCTGACATAACGCTTCACCTGCTTTCTCTAAATCTTCCATTGCCGTTTTGTACTGTTCATCATTTGGAGCTGCTCCATGCCAGTTTACCTGATTCTCCATAAACGAAACACCTTTACCCTTAACCGTATTCATTACGATTGCTGTCGGCATTCCCTTTGTCTCTTTCGCCTCATTCAATGCTCTTCTGATTTCATCAAAGTCATGTCCGTCGATGGTTACAACATGGAAATTAAAAGCTTTAAACTTCTCATCAATCGGATATGGAGAGCATACCTCTTCCACTGTTCCGTCAATCTGAAGATTATTGTTATCTACAATAACAACGAGGTTGTCAAGTTTTCTGTGGCCTGCAAACATCGCCGCTTCCCAGACCTGACCTTCTTCTATCTCACCATCACCAAGCATTGTGTAAACTCTGTAATCTCTGTTATCAAGTTTTCCTGCCAGTGCCATTCCTACCGCTGCGGATACGCCCTGTCCAAGGGAACCTGCTGACATTTCCACACCGGCTGTATGTTTCATATCCGGATGTCCCTGAAGATAAGAATCTGTTTTTCTCAACTTTATCAGATCCTCTTTTGGAATATATCCTTTTTCTGCTAAAACACCATACAATACCGGTGCCGCATGACCTTTTGATAAAACAAATCTGTCTCTGTCCGGATTTTTTGTGTCATTCACATCCACATTCATTTCTTCGTAGTACAGATATGTCACCATATCTGCTGCTGACAATGAACCGCCCGGATGTCCTGAACCGGCACTATGCAATGCTGTTACAATGTTTTTTCTTACTTCGTTGGCAATTTTTTCAAGCTGCAAATTTTCCATTGTTTTTTCCTTTCTTACTTTAAATATCAAAATCTGATTCCTGTAAAACGACTAATCCCTCATCATCTGTCTTAGAGCCAAAAATCCCTTTGACTTTTCTGCTGATTCTGCTGGATTTATCAATAGCTTTATCTATAATTCCCTCAACATCTGACTGTCCGATTCCTTTATTTGCACCAAAGAAATCATCAATAGCTTTGTAGAATGCTAAGTTCGCTAGTTCATCCACACTATACCCCCTTGCAAGAGCATACTGTTTTCCGTATTCCACCCATTCCTTAATATCATATTCCTTAATGCGGACTACATGATTAAACACGGTTTCCAATCGTGGAGATTCTTTGATCAAAGTCTCCATTCCTTCAATATTACCCTCTAAAACAATCAACATGTCATCCGTAAACATACCGGATACATCAATTAACTCGCTGACTGTCATCTTTCCTAACTGATCTGCATTTTCTACAATCAGATCACTTCCTACTAATTTATTAATTGCATATCGGAAGCCTTTTCTGTTTAATGCACCTGCATCAACCTTCGCCAGTCTTCGATTGCGTCTTCCGCGTTTCCGGTTTACCAGTTTCACCAATTCAATCGCCAAAGTTGTCTTTCCTGTTTTCTCATCGCCCATGATGATTACATTACCTTCGTCCGATTTTCCATTTGGTGTATAATTCACAATCAGTTCCTGTAATACTTCGCGAATATTTGTTTCAAAACCTTCTACATTCAAATAATTTTTAAACTCTGTAAGCTCTGCCTCAGATAAAATATCTTCTCTGATAACAGTCTCTGTTTTTTCATTGTGACTCTCCGTATCTGAAACACTCTCCATAATGTTACCAGGCTGCATAGCTGCATTTCCCACTGCGATATTACTATCAAAAGGATTTTTACTATTCTGGTTATCAACTGTCTTTGTCTCGTCAGCAGATGCTGTATCTGCTTTTGTTCCGTCTGAGGTATCTGAAATCATTTGGCTCTGCTTGACTTCTCCCTCATCCACAATTCCTGCACCGGATAACACTTCAATTTTTGAACTTGGATTTTCCTTTACTCTGACATTCGGCACATCCACTTTCGGAATATTATCATCAACATTTTCTGCTTCTTTGTTTGCAACTGCTTCCTCAGCTTTTTTTATGGCTGCCTGTAGTTCTTCTCTTGTAGGAAGTTTATCTGTCTTATATCCCAAATCAGAGTTTGCTGCAATGTTTTCGTACATATTTTTTTGACCGATATCATTACTGTCATCTCTCTTTGGTGCTTCAAAGTCCAAGTCAAGTATTGGAATATCTCCTGTATTTCCATGAACCGGCATGGCATCCTCTTTTATTTCCTGAACAGGAGGTTTTACAACTTTGCTTACTTTCGGCTGTTCTACAATATCGCCGTTCTCAATTGTCTGAACTTTATCAAAAATACGGGTACTTCCCATATCATCTGATTCATTTACAATCGGAGTGACCTTTTTTTCTTCTTCTGTTTTTAACTCTTCTTCGTCAATAATATCACTGTCATCAAATATAACTTCTTCGTTATCACTCTGCTCTACAGCATCTGTCTTTTCCTTGAATACATTTTTTCTTTCAACTGTTTTTTCTTCTGTTTCACTTGTATCTTTCACTGCACTGGCTTCATCTATAATGTCCACTGCCTGCTGTACCGTTTCTGCTTTCAGAATACCTCTTTCCTGGAGTTGTTTCAGTATGTCACTGACATCCTTAATTCCAGTCAGTTTTTCTGTCTGTGGAAGTATATCTTCCGGTTCTTCTGCAGCTTCATCTTTTTCACTAACTGTCTCATCTGCTGTGTTGTCATCAGAACTGTTTTCCGGCTGCTCATTTTCCATCATATGCTCACCGGCATGTTTCACTTCTTCCACAACACTCTCTTCAATCTCTTCCGGAAGCACAATCTCTTCCATATCACCACTTATCTTATTTTCACTCTGTTCTTTTGTTTCATCAGGTAGTACTTCTCCAGTTATCATATCTGGATTTATTTCAAATGGTCTTCTCTTCTGTTTCTTTGTTTCTTCCTTTATCTCTTGATTTTTTTCTTCTAGCTGAATTTCCTTTACTTCAGCATTCTCTAATTTTTCTTCCTGACGCATCTGGTTTTCGTCATATTTCTCCTGCTGGGAAGCTGTTAGTGTTGCATGCCTGCTCTTTAGTTCCATTGCTTTATTAACATATTTTCCCTCTGAAAACCATAGACTGATTTCATCACAAATATCTACGCATTTTTCTGTCTCTCCGGCTTTATGGTACAATTTTGCCAGTTCATACGCCCATTTTTCTTCCATATCCAGATTCACATATTCTTCCAATATGGAAATCAACTCTTCTATTGATTTTCCCTGCGCCTTAGACATTCTGTATTTTAATATGTATCTGGCTGTATCACGAGGTGCCATCTCTATAAAATCATCATAATAATTTTTCGCCTCTTCAAAATCTTTCATTTTTACAGAAATAAGACACAACTTAAATGCTATCAATCTTCCGGCATTCGTGTTCTCATATGCCAGTTCCAATGCCTTTTTTGCATCCTCATAATTCCTTGTTCTCTCATAAGCATCCGCAACAACACTTAAAAAATTGTTATCTTTAATCTTTTTCAATTCCAAAGAATCAGCAATTTCTGCCGCTTTGTCAAACTCCCGATTACGCATTGCGCTTCTCAGCTCTTCCATTTTTAGTAACTGTTCATTCTTATCCATTTGAATACCTCTTTATATCCTTACCCTGACGTTTCTTATACTGTCACACGGCCTTCCAATGCCCTGAGCAATGTGACATTATCTATACATTCTAAATCACCGCCTACCGGAACGCCGCTGGCAATTCTGGTAACTTTAATTCCTAAAGGCTTTACTACTTTGCTGATATACATTG
>CAOXUF010000009.1:12097-12495 GCA_948560485.1 uncultured Eubacterium sp. | reverse complement strand
TTGCAGTAGCCTCACCTTCTACACTGGAATTTGTGGCAATAATAACCTCGTCAACATCATCTTTCAACCGCTGAAACAATTCCTTCAGTTTGATATCATTCTGCCCAATTCCTGCCATAGGATTAATTGCTCCATGCAGTACGTGATAAACACCATTGTACTCTCCTACTTTTTCATATGCTGCCATATCTTTTGTTGTCTCCACAACCATAATCGTTTTATGGTCTCTCTGATTGCTGCTGCATATAGGGCAGATATCCTGGTCCGTTAAAGTACAACATGTATTACAATATTTCACATTACTTTTGGCGTTCACCATAGCATTCGCCAAATCCTGTACCTGTTCACTGGGCATATCAAGTATATGAAAAGCCAATCTTCCTGCTGTCTTTGCTCCA
>CAOXUF010000009.1:4811-12087 GCA_948560485.1 uncultured Eubacterium sp. | reverse complement strand
CGACGCTCTTCCGATCTTTTGCTCCAACACCCGGAAGGCCTGACAATTCTTCGATTAACTTTGTAATGTAACCACTATAGTAATCCATTAGAATAAACCACCCATTCCTCCGGTTATCTTAGACATTTTCTCTGTAGAGATGTCTTCCATCTTTCTAATTGCTTCGTTAACTGCTGCCATTGTTAAGTCCTCTAACATTTCAATATCATCCGGATCAACAACTTCAGGTTCAAATTTAATGCTTGTAATCTCCTTCTTGCCTGAAATAGTAACCTCCACAGCACCACCACCTGCAGTTGCAGTGTACACAGCTTCTTCTAATTCAGCCTGTGCTTCTTCCATCTGTTTCTGCATCTTCTGTGCCTGTTTCATTATATTATTCATATTTCCCGGCATTCCTCCCGGAAATCCTCCTCTTCTTGCCATTTTAAAAGTCCTCCTCTTCTACTTCCATATTTATTTTAGAAACTACTTCCATAAAATAATCTCCAAAGTTTTGATTATTTTCCAGAATCGTCATTTCAACCTTAACCTGTTTTTCAATCTCCTCGCTAATCAGATTCGTAAGCATCTCTATAACCTCAGGTTTATTACTTCCTTCATAACCAATAGAGCCCGGAGCAAACACAATCAGCAATGTATCCTCTCCTTTTACACTGAATCTGGCATTTTCCAAATATGTTTTGTATGGATTTGAAATATGTCTTTTAATTCTTCCCCAATTATTTACCACTTCCTGTATATCCGCAGGAACAGGCTTTGCAAAAACTTTTTTCGGCTTTGGCTGTTCTTTCTTTGCTTCACCACCGGCTGCTGCAGTCGTTACGATGTCTCCGCTTTCTATTTTCTTTTCTACAATAGTCATTCTGTTATTCAGCGAACCAATATCGTTCTCCATAGCAGGTTTTGTCAGTTTAATCAGCGCAATTTCAATTAACACTCTCTTCTGGGAAGAGTATTTCATCTGACTGGACAGTTCTGAAAAAATTCGAATATATCTCATGATAGTGTCTGTATCAACCATTTGGGCTTCTTCTTTTAAAGCCTGAATTCTTTCTGTTGATGCATCAATGACATCTGAAGCATTTTCAGAAGTTTTGATTAACATTAAATTACGCAGATACCAGATAAAATCATTCACAAACTGTCCTAACTCTCTTCCCTGCATAACCATTTCATCTAACACATGAATACAACCTACTACATCCCCTTCAATAACACATCTGGTCAACTGGCTGAATATTTCATTATCTACTGCACCTAAAACCTCTAATACATTATCATAGGTCAGCTTCTGTCCCAGATAAAATGCGATACACTGATCTAACAGACTTAACGCATCTCGCATAGAACCGTCTGCCGCCTTTGCTACATAACGGATAGCCTTTTCTTCAACTTCTATATTCTCTTTTTCCATAAGTTCCATCAATCTTCCCGCAATGGTATCAATAGAGATTCTTTTAAAATCATATCTCTGGCATCTTGACAATATTGTAATTGGAATCTTATGGGGTTCTGTTGTAGCAAGAATGAACAATACATATGATGGCGGTTCTTCTAATGTTTTCAGCAAAGCATTAAAAGCGCCAATCGATAACATATGCACTTCATCAATGATATAAACTGTATACTTACCACTGGACGGTGTGTACTGAATCTCATCCCGTATCTGACGGATATTATCCACACCATTATTAGATGCGGCATCAATCTCAATAACATTCATAAAACTGCCTGTATTGATGCCCTTACATACATCGCACTCATTACAAGGGCTTCCATCCACCGGATGCTCACAGTTCACCGCCTTTGCAAAAATCTTTGCGACACTGGTTTTTCCTGTTCCCCTTGTCCCACAGAAAAGATAAGCATGTCCAATTCTGTTCGCATGAATCTGATTCTTTAATGTTTGTACAATATGGTCCTGTCCTTTTACTTCTTCAAAAGTTGATGGACGAAACTTTCTGTACAGTGCTGTATAAGACATGTCTGCTCCTTTCCGAGTGTACTTTTATTTTAGATTTTAGACATAATAAGCCCTTTAAACCTTTGGATTTATTATATAATAAAAAGTGTGTGGGGACAAGGTGCAGTTTTGCTTTTTTATGTCCAACAATTTCCAAAAGTATTTTGACAAATGGGGCTGTAAAACAATATCCACTTTTTTACAGTCCTACTTTCTTTCTTACAACAAAATATGATATTACCACTGCTGTCATCGTAATAACCCAACTGATAGGATAAACCAACATCAATCCTTCAAATGTAGCTATTTTCTGAAATGCTGTAAATATCCACAAAATACGTACACCACATATTCCTAACACACAAATACTGGCCGGCACAAAAGAATATCCTACGCCTCGCATGCATCCTGATAATACTTCTATTGTCATATTTACCAGGTAAAAACTTAAAACGTATTTCATTCTCACCACTGCCAAATCTGCTACTACGTTATCCTGTGTAAAAATCCCTACTAACGGATGTGAAAATATAATAAATATTGCACATACTGTAAACGTTGACACTGCTCCCAGTAACCAGCACGTTTTTACAACCTTTTTGCATCTGTCTTTTTTGTCAGCACCAAAATTCTGGCTGATAAAGGTAACCGCAGCCTGACTAAAAGAACTTAATATGAAGAATGCAAAATATTCATAATTTAAGGCTGCTGCAGAAGCCGCCACTGCTATAGAACCTAATTGATTCAATGCTGACTGTATAATAACATTAGAAAAAGAGAATACCATTCCCTGAACACCTGCAGGTACACCAATCTTTGCCATACTCTTTACAATATTTAAATCTATTTTTAACTTTTTAATTTCCAGGCGAAAAGCGCCTTCTTCCTTTATAAGCCAATATATCAATATTGATGAACTAATCATATTAGATACAACAGTTGCAATCGCCACTCCTTCTACATTCATCCCCAAAACAACCACAAAGAAAAGATTTAACAATACATTAATTACTCCTGAAACAGCCAATGCAATTAATGGTCTTTTTGTATCTCCTTTACTCCTGAATATTGAAGATGCGAAATTGTATAACATAATAAAAGGCATTCCGGAAAAATATATTCTTAAATACCTTACCGCTAAATTCAGAATGTTAGCAGGAGTAGACATTGCAGATAAAATAACTCTTGCAAATGTAACTCCAATTACGGTCAGACACACTCCACTTATAAGCGCCACAACAATCGTGGTATGTACTGCTTTCTTAATTGATTTTTCATTTCCTTTTCCAATAAATGTAGAAATAACAACATTGGCGCCTACGGATAACCCAACAAATAAATTTACCAGAAGATTAATTACTGCACCATTAGCACCTACTGCCGCCAATGCATCACTTCCTGCAAATCTTCCTACTACAGCTACATCAGCTGAATTGAATAACTGTTGTAATATACTGCTGGCTGCTAAAGGCAATGCAAACAGTATAATTTTATCCACAAGGGAACCATTTAACATATCCACTTGTTTCTTTTTTGTATGTTTCGAACTCATTTTATTCCTTTCTTATACAATGGCAATGAGCCTTGTGTACCTCGACTTCTCTTCGTTTCGTCTCGCACGCAGGCTTCGCCTTATACTTCCCTGATTCTACTTACACAATGGCAATGAGCCTTGTGTACCTCGACTTCTCTTCGCTTCGTCTCGCACGCAGGCTTCGCCTTATACTTCCTTGATTCTACTTACACAATGGCAATGAGCCTTGTGTACCTCGACTTCTCTTCGTTTCGTCTCGGTCACAGGCTTCGCCTTATACAAAAGAAAAAGACTTCACACATTTTTGTGCAAGCACAAATGTGTAAACTCTTTTTCTTTTATACAAGGCTCATTGCCATTGTGTATATTTTTATCCGTGCGATTTGCTTTGTGAATATTCCATAAGCGTTACCTTTACAGTTAGCTCGGTCTAGGCTTCCTCATGTCACACAAAACGATCTGCTTAGTGCTGCTTCATTCCTGACCTGACACGGTTCACAGGATTCTGTTGCATGAGACCCAGACGTCAACACCACTTATAAAGGGCAGCCCTACAAAATAGACCCGAGGCAAATCATCACCCCTGCTGTAGCGGATTGCAGGTAAAGGGCTCCGCTAATTCCCCGGCTGCACGGAAGTGTTATAACATATTTATAATCGACTGTAAGCATACCTTACTGCCTTTTCTTTGTCAACTATGATTTCTTAATTTCCTGAAAAAATCTTTTAATAGACTGCTGCATTCTTCTTCTAAAATTCCTTTTTCCATCTCTACCTGATGATTAAACCGATCCACCTGTAATAGGTTCATAATTGAACCGGCACAGCCCGCCTTTGGATTCATACATCCAATGTAAACTTTCTTAATTCTTGCCTGAACAATTGCCCCTGCACACATCTGGCAAGGCTCTGTAGTAACATACATTTCACAATCATCCAGTCTCCAGTCATCTAGTTTTTTGCTGGCTTTTTTTATGGCATTTAATTCTGCATGAGACAACGTATTCTTATCTGCCATCCTTCTGTTATAACCACGGCCGATAACCCTGTCCTGATATACAATTACACATCCGATTGGAACTTCTCCGATTGCTTCAGCTTTTCTTGCCTGTGCAATTGCCTGACGCATATATTTTTCTTTCATAACTATTCCTTATTTAAAGTATTCATAAATCACTTTCCAAATGCTATCCTTTTCCTGACCAAGCGCCCAATATGCGACGCCTCCCATCTTATACTTATTCATCAGCTCTAATCTTGCTTTCACCGAGGTTTCATCTTCTAACCAGATAGAATAAGTTGATTTTCCTTTAGAATACGTAACAAAATTCTGCCCTGTAGTCTTATCAAAAGCTGGTTTCACACCCGCCTCCTTATAGAGCTGTTCTGCTGTATTCATATTGACTGCCTCACTTGTAAGATAATAGTTACCGTTTACAGCATCTTGTACAAGTGTACCTGTTCCGTCACCATCCTCCTGTGGTGTCTCTTTCCAAACTCTGGTGTAGAACGGCATGCCATTAATAATTCTCGATGCATCCTTCGCCTCTTTTATTGTATCTTTAATAGATTTTTCTGCATATGTCATTGATGAAACAGAACCTGCCTCTTCACTGCCGGATGTATGTTCATCATAGTTCATAATCATAATATAATCTGCTAATTTCAACTGTTGCTCTCTGTCAAAATATTCGCTCCACTCAGATGGTGCATAATTATCAATTGAAAGTATCGTCCCGGTCTTCCTGCACTCTATAGAAAGTTCCCGCAAAAACTGCATATAATCATCAGCAATATCTTTTGAAATATATTCAAAATCAATATTAATGCCATCTAAATCATAACTGTCTGCATAATACATAATATTTCTCACAAATCTTTGTCGCAGTTCTGTCGATGTGAGAACAGTCTTTGTAAGTTTTTTATCTGTAAAATCATTAACCAATGCCCATACCTGAATATTCTTCTTATGTGCTTTTTCTACATAATTTAAATCCGCCAGTGTCGATAAATTTCCTCTCTTGTCCATCAAAGAAAACCATGTTGGAGAAAGTACATTTATCCCCTTTGTATTCTTTAACAAATCATCCAGATTATTATTTGCATTCTGGTTATAAACCTGATTCCATGCCAGACTTACTTTTTTGTCCAACGTGACATGAGTATATTCCGCATCATCGTTTTTATATTCTGTCTTTTTTATTTTT
The DNA here is from genome assembly GCA_948560485.1 of uncultured Eubacterium sp. The sequence continues at coordinate 6,380 of CAOXUF010000009.1, read as the reverse complement.
TCGTCCACTAACTCTTTTACCGGAATATATCCAATAAAACCACTGTCTGTTTTTACTTTATTCCAATTTTTTCCTTTTTCAATTAAGGTAACTTCTGTATCTTCTGGAATCTCCGTAACGATGAGATTCTGATAATCCCCTTTTGTCCGCATTTCTATATCACTGTCTGTCTTAAATACTGTCTTCTCCCCGTTTTTATATTTAAGGCTAAGAATCGTCGGTACTTTTTCATTTCCCTTTGTGACTGTATATTTTATATCAATATATTTTTCGATAAACTTAATGTTTACATAACATTTTCCATTCTCTGTCAGAAAAACTGTATATCCTACATTTTCATCTGTATCTGAATGTATAACCGTTTCTCCCTCACCTACAGCATACACGTTTTTTGCATTTGTAAATAACAGTTTCTTTTCTTTTTTATCCCAATAAAATCTCTTATCCACATTTTCTTTAATTGTATTTATATTTATATATGCATCGACATCCTTCATAATTGCATAATCTTTACTATATTCATGTTCCAATGCTACTGCAATTACCTGACTCCCTACTGATGTCTTATATTCAATATCATTACCGGCTTTATCTTCATAAGTCAGTCCCATATACCACTTCAAATCAACTTCTCCATCATTTGTTTTAATAAATAAATTACACCCACTTGTTAATACTATAGTAAAAGCCATCACTGCCACCAGCAATATCACTTTTAAATTTCTCTTCATAAGAGCTTCCTCCTTTTGTTTTTCGCACTAATTGCTATCATAACACATAAGATAGCCTATGGGAAGAAAATCAAAAATTTATCCAGATTTTTCTCATCCCACAGGCCGTTCACTTTTTCATAACACAAAAGCAAACATTCTAGGGGAAACTCAACTAATAATATTGTCAAGTTATGCCTTCGTGATATATATTTCCCTGATATGTTTATAGATATTTAGATTATACCATATTGTTTGAGGTTTTCAATATATTTCTTAAGTGATTTTAAAGTTTTTTAATATTTTTAAAAAAATGTAATAATTTGTACACTTTTTTCGTATATATATTATACTGTTATAAAAGTTCAGCCATGCGATAAAAACTATATATAGCAATATGGCTGCTTGCAGACAATATGTTATATATAGTTTTTATCATATGATTAACATCCACAGCGAAGGAAATCCATTGGATTTTCGAGCTGATGGCTGAACATTTAATTACTGTTATATATTACTAGTCGAAAAACTTTACACTTCTGATTTTATTGGATATACTATTAGAAGGAACATGATGTGAGGTGATTTTTATGAAAATTGAAAAAATTAGTGAAAATCAGATTCGCTGTACTTTAACAAAGGAAGATCTCGCAGACCGAAATATTAAAATTAGCGAATTAGCCTATGGCACTGGAAAGACAAGAGAGCTTTTTCAGGATATGATGCAGCAGGCAAACGATGATTTTGGTTTTGAAGTAAACGATATTCCTTTGATGGTGGAAGCTATCCCGCTTTCTCCCGAAAGTATTATCTTAGTGATTACCAAAGTAGATGATCCCGAGGAAACGGAAGAACATCT
>CAOXUF010000009.1:3903-4801 GCA_948560485.1 uncultured Eubacterium sp. | reverse complement strand
CGACGCTCTTCCGATCTTAAATGATATAGAGCAGATTGGAGAACATCTGCAAAGTAACAATAATTCATCTACTGAAAGCACAAGCGATGATGATTCATTATTATATAGTATATATTCTTTTGACACATTAAGTGATATTATTTCCGTAGCCGGAATGATTGCTCCTTCATATAATGGTGATAGTTCCGTATACAAATCACCATTTAACAACAGATACTATTTATCGTTATGTATGGAGTCATCAGAAGAGAAAACACTAAATAAAATATGTAGTATTCTTACAGAAAACGGCCATCGTGAAACACCGACATATGTAAAAGAATTATTCTATATGGAACACTATGATGAGATAATTGCTGATAAAGCAATCGAAAAATTAGCACAGATATAAAAAACAGATACATTTCTCACAAGCCTTTTGTTTGTTTTGAAATGTATCTGTTTTCTTTTACTCTATTTCCATTTCGCCTCATACATTAATATAGCGGTTGCTACCGCTGCATTGAGTGACTCAACTTTTCCCTCCATCGGAATACGGATTAACTTATCTGCCTTATCAGCCACTTCCTTACTCAATCCACGGGCTTCATTACCAATCAAAAGGGCTACATCTTTTCCAAAAACTCCCTTATTATAATCTTCTCCCTGCAAATGCGCCGCATATGTGGTGACGCCGGCCTCTCTTATAGTATCTATAGCTGATGGCAAATCATCTACAACTGTGAATGGCACTCGGAATATAGAACCCATTGTAGAGCGAATTACTTTCGGATTATAAATATCTGCACAATCATTACTCATTACTACTCCTGCAATCCCTGCGCCTTCTCCTGTTCTCACAATCGTTCCCAAATTTCCCGGGTCCTGCAAATCTTCAAGCGCTAAAAATAACGCATGT
>CAOXUF010000009.1:0-3893 GCA_948560485.1 uncultured Eubacterium sp. | reverse complement strand
TCCCGGGTCCTGCAGCCTGTCAAGTACCACAATGCAGCTTTGTTCTTTGCTTCTACAGTTCAAAATGTCGTTCAGAGAATATTCACTTTGAGTAACTACAGCCATCACTCCTTGTGGCGTCACTGTATCCGAAATCTTTTTAAAAACACTATCACTGACTGTCTGAAAACAAACATCCTGTAATTTTTCTTCATTTTCTCTTAAAAAACCTTCTGATACATAAACCGCCTTCAAATTTTCTTTAGGAACTTCTGAAAACATTTTAACACCTTCAACTACAAACTGTTTCTTCTGTTTTCTGACTTTCGCCTTTTCTTTTAATTGTATAATATTTTTAATCTGCTCATTTGATGTTGACGTAATAACCATACTTTCACAATCTCCTACGCTCTGACCTTAACAAATTCTTCTCCATATTTTTTCTTTAGTAATTCAAGTAATTCATTTGTTATACTGACCGAATACTGGGCCGGCATCATTTTTCTCTGCCGTTCTTTTGCCAATGCCACCATTACTTTATCATTTCCTCTATTTTCAGATAATATCTGAATAAATTCCTGATTTTTCTGCAGATAGTCTCCCTTATCTGCAAATGCTACCCACAACTCCGACGGAACATCACTGAACTCACGTATCTTATTTGCGATAACCTTTCCTGCAGCATTTTCTTCAATATTTGCCTCACCGTCAATAAAGACTTTTTTGCCTTCTACAATCAAATGTCTGTTACTATCATACTGTCTCGGAAACACAATGACTTCTATCGTTCCCACCAAATCTTCCAATGTAATAAATGCCATCTGCACACCGGTCTTTGTAAACTTTCTAGTTACCGTACTTACAATACCGCCAACCGTTACATGGGATTTATCCTCTACTTTTGATTCTTCCCCCTCTTCCGGAACAGCAAAATCAAGCGTCATATTCGTTATCACTCTGCGCCACTTCTCTTCCTGGTCCTGCAATGGATGTCCACTGGCATAAATTCCTATTACTTCTTTTTCAAATTCCAGCTTCTGGTCTGTATCATACTCTCCAACATCCGGCATCTGCACTTTGTAAGTCTCCTTTGCCTCTTCATCAGCAAAATCGAATAGAGTAACCTGTCCTGCCATCGCATCTTTCTTTTCCTGATTCACACCATCCATAATCTGTACATAAACCATCATCATCTGCTTTCTAGTAGCCCCTAGAGAATCAAATGCTCCCGCTTTAATAAAATTCTCTATCGCTCTTTTATTGACACCAAGACCCGCTGTTCTGGTAATAAAATCGTCTAAATCCTTATATTTGCCATGAACCTCCCGCTCTGCAACAATATTGTCAATAATCGCCTTACCTACATTCTTAATAGCTGTCAGTCCATAACGGATACAATTTTCTCCTGCTGAAAATCCACTTTCCCCTTCATTAATATCCGGCGGTAATATCTCAATCCCCATAGAACGACAGGAATAAACATACTCTGCCACTTTTCCTGTCCAGTCCATAACAGATGTAAGCATTGCCGCCATAAACTCTGCTGTATAATAATATTTCAAATAAGCTGTCTGATAGGCTACAACTGCATACGCTGCCGCATGGGATTTGTTAAAAGCATACTTTGCAAAATCTGTCATTTCGTCGTAAATCTTGTTGGCAATTTCTTCACTGATACCGTTATTTACGCAGCCTTTTACACCCTCCGATACATCGCCATATACAAACTTCTGACGTTCTTTTGCCATAACATCTGCTTTTTTCTTTGACATTGCACGGCGAAGCAGGTCACTTCGTCCAAGCGTATAGCCTGCCAGATCACGCACAATCTGCATAACCTGTTCCTGATAAACGATACAACCATAAGTCGGCTCTAAAATATGCTCCAGCTGAGGGCAGTCATAAGTTACACTGTCAATATTATTCTTTCCCTCAATATATTTCGGTATAAAATCCATAGGCCCCGGCCGATACAATGAAATACCCGCAATAATGTCTTCCAAACTCTGTGGTTTTAACTCTTTCATAAAGTTTTTCATTCCACCACTTTCCAACTGGAATATACCTTCCGTATTTCCTGTTCCTATGTAATCTAATACTTTTTTATCCGCATAATCTATGTTATTCAAATCTAAATCAATTTCTCTGTTTTTCTTAATATATCTCTGTGTATTCTGAATAACTGTCAAGTTTCGAAGTCCCAGAAAGTCCATCTTCAACAGTCCAAGTTCTTCCAGTGTTGTCATAATATACTGGGTAGTAATGGAACCATCGGCTGCCCTTGACAACGGCACATATTCATCTACCGGCTTTCCACAGATAACCACACCTGCCGCATGCATTGAGGCATGACGCGGCAGTCCTTCCAGCCTCATGGACATATCTATCAAATACTTTACTTCAGAATCTGAATCATATAACGCTTTCAATTCTCTGTTTTGCTTCAGTGCCAGCTCCAATGTCATATGCAAATCATTTGGAATCATCTTTGCAATACTGTCACACTGCGCATAAGGCATATCCAGCACACGCCCCACATCTCGTATAACTCCCTTCGCTTTCAGCGTACCAAAAGTAACAATCTGTGCTACATGATCTTTACCATATTTTCTTCCAACATAATCAATGACATCCTGACGTCTTTCAATACAGAAATCCACGTCAATATCGGGCATAGAAACACGTTCCGGATTCAGGAAACGCTCAAACAGCAGATTATATCTCATTGGTTCAATATCTGTAATCTCAAGACAATAAGAAACAAGACTTCCTGCCGCAGAACCTCGCCCCGGTCCTACTGCAATGCCATTCGACTTTGCATAGTGAATAAAATCCCATACAATTAAAAAATATTCGATATATCCCATATTTTTAATTGTATTTAATTCGTAATCAAGTCTTTCCTGCAGTTCTTCTTTTGTAAGCTTACAATGTTCATCTGCTTTTCCCTGAAAAACGGGATATCTGTTATGTAAACCATTTTCACATAATTCTTTTAAATATGTCCATGGTGTATAACCTTCCGGCACCTCAAAATTAGGGAGTTTTGTTACACCAAACTCAAAAGTCACATTACAGCGTTCTGCAATCTTATGGGTATTTTCAAGTGCCTGCGGTGCATACGGAAATAATGATGCCATTTCCTCTTCAGATTTCAAATAAAACTGTCCGCCTTCATAGCGCATTCTATCCTCGTCTGCTTTCTTTTTACCAGTCTGTATACATAGAAGTATATCATGAGCTTCCATATCATCCGCATAAGTATAATGCACGTCATTTGTACACACTAAATTAAGCCCCAATTCTTCACTGAGCCTCATTAATGACTGATTCACTGTTCTCTGTTCTGGTATTCCATGATCCTGAAGTTCTAAAAAATAATTATCTTTTCCATAGATATCTATATGGCGCATCGCTGCTGCTTTCGCTTCTTCGTACTCACCTCTTGAGAGGTATTTCTGCACCTCACCTGCCAGACATGCACTAAGACATATAATACCTTCTGAAAATTCTTTCAGAACTTCATAATCTACTCTAGGCTTATAATAAAAACCTTCAACAAATCCCTTTGACACAATACGACAAAGGTTTTCATAACCTGTATTATTTTCTGCAAGCAAAATAAGGTGATAATATCTATCCTCACCTGCATTGACTTCTTTATCAAAACGGGAACCTGGAGCTACATATACCTCACAGCCAATAATCGGCTTTATATCATTCGCCAAAGCTGCACGATAAAAATCAATTGCCCCATACATAACACCATGATCTGTTATGGCAAGACTGTCCATTCCCAACTCTTTCGCTCTCTTTGTTATTTCTTTAATTTTACTGGAACCATCCAACAGACTGTACTCTGTATGGACATGTAAATGTGTAAACGCCATATAATGCCTCCTAATGTTTAGAGT
>CAOXUF010000008.1:5636-23906 GCA_948560485.1 uncultured Eubacterium sp. | reverse complement strand
TAGAACGCAAAAAACCCCTGAAAATGCCCATTCTATGGGATTTTCAGGGGTTCGTGAATCAATTTCATTCAGAAGTTTACTGATTCATCTGTTATGCAAATTATCCTAACTGTTATGCAAATTTATTTTCCATTATTAAAATTATCAAAAATTCTTTGACCTATCTCAAAAGATAATTTTAAACTCAATACTATGATAAAATAGTTTGCTTTTTCTTTTCTCCAAGAAAAATTTGGGGAAAAATAAATACTTATTTAGCCCCTAAAAATGGCTTTTAGAGCTAATTGGGGAAAGCTCTTCAGCCGTTGGGGAATCCTTTTCTGCAAACTCTGCACCAACATTCCCGAATTTCTCAAGCTCTTTAAGCTGTCTTGCTTCATTAACATGCGTATAAACATTTAAAGTAATTGTTACATTGCTATGTCCTAACAGTCTTTGTGCCACTTTAACATCAATCCCTTTCTCCGCACATCTGGTAGCAAAAGTGTGTCTAATTGTATGTGGATGAAATTTTCTTATCACTTCAACTGGCTTACGATTTTCCATAACCGCCATTCTCGCTTCATCTTCATTCATTCTTTCTACAGTTTTATTAATCTCTTTTTCAACAATATATCTTGAACAAGGACTACCCATTCCTGTAACAAAAACCAAGTCAGTAAATTCTTTTCCTCTCCACCTATCAGCCAAATCTTTCTTCAACTTAGTTACCTTCTTCTTTTGACTGAGTAATATTTCCTCCATTTCGCCAATAAATGGAATCTCCCTATTTGAACAAGCTGTCTTAGGGGATACCATAACTTCTCTTTTTACTCCTTCACAATAATTACAACTAAGCGAATGACGAATATGTATTACTTTTGCCTCAAAATCAATATCTTGCCATTGAACTGCACCCAACTCGCCCACTCTTACTCCTGTCAGGAACATAAAATAAAACATCTCTTTGTACCAAGAACCATCAACATAAGATAAAAACTCTCTCTGCTCTTTTTCTGTCAACGCAATTTCCACCTCAGCTTCTTTGTACTTTTTGGGAACTGACACCGCTACACATGGATTAGCTACCAAAAATCTATTTGCAACCGCTGCATCTAAACATTGATGTAATAAACCCTTTGCATCCATAATAGTAGAAACTGCAACTTCATCTGAATCCATTGCATTAATTGCCTTTTGAATATCCGCTGGCATTAACGTACTAACTTTTCTTTCTCCTAGATAAAAACCAAATGTACGATGATATTTTCTTTTCATAGGTGCGATACTTGTTTCTTTGATAGTAAGCCTTTTTGTCGTATCAAACCACTCTTCAAACCATTCATTAAGTGTTGTATTTTTTACCTTATAATCCACACTGTTTTTTGCCATCTCAATAGCTTCATTAAACTGAACAATCAACTTATCCAAATCTTTATTATGTAAGCAAATAGACACCCCATTTACTGTTTTCCTTGCCTCATAACTACCTTTACTTAACCTTATTCCTTTTGGCAAAATTGCTTTTTTCATCTTAACCTCCATAACAAGGACTGAAAACGAGCTTGCTCAAATTATCTTATTATATGATAACTGCTACTCGCTTTCTAATCCTTTTCCTAAATAATTATTTTGTTAATTTCACTTGTGCTAATAACCACTTGTCCAATAATACTTTATGTGCATAAGAGCGATTCCCAATATGAATTACAAAAACTCTGTCATACTTTTTAAAAAGCTCTCTTGTTTTTGTCTTACCAATATGAAGGTAAGAAGCGGTCTCCTCGACATTTAATAAAATAGACTCAATCTGCATGATTAGTAACCTCCTTTCAAAAAAAGCTACTAAACATAATCTATATCAGCTAATACCACACATTTAATTTGATTTATAGGTAAAAACTATCTTACTCAGAAAATTAACATTATATACCTTATTTCATAATCAATCTTCTCCAAAACAATACGCATCTTTATCAGATATGCTTCATTTTTAAGTGAATTTCAGTGGAGGAAATAATACCCCATTTACAGCTCAGTATACAACCACAAAAACAACTCTTAAATCATCAAAGACCTATAAGACTTACCATTACAAAATCTATCTTCCCAATTTAAACAACGAATGCACTGTGCTATACATGGCATACAGACTATGTTGTACCTTATTACAAACCAGCACTTTTCATCTTATCAATATAACCCTGTATTCTTTCAAGCATTTTGTCATCTTCAATACCACAAACACTATCTCTACCAACACAAACTGCTATGAGCTGTCCTAATCTCATATCTGGATATAAATTCCATGCTTCCTCCAATTTCTCAAGCATTGGTCTTATTCTCTTGGGATTTCTTGACTTTTCATTTAGCAAATTCATTCAACCACCTCTTCCTCAAGTGCTGCTATCTTATAATAAAGTATAGTATGCTTATCATCTATATGAAAATCCTCATGATAATGTCCACAAAACCATTTCTTATATTGCAGCCTGTCTTCTAATTCCTCAAAGAAATTTGTCAGAATATCCTGTTTATACCATCCTGTATTAAAACCTATCCCCATATGATAGCGTTCTAAAGCATCTTGTATACGGTTGGATGCACAATGAGTAATCACATAGTCAATGTGATACCCCATTTGTTCCAAATTCATCCTGCCTTCTTCCAACTCTTCTTTTGTTGGTAGCTCTTCCCTCCACCAAGATATATTTAATACCCTAAATGGCTGTCCGCTTCGTGAAACTCTCTTGTAATCCTGCAAATATGTAGGGGAATTTCTATCAAGAATACCTCCACTGATATCATGTGAACTGGCACCTCCGAATGTAAAAAATGTCTTGCCCTCTATTGTAAATACCTGCCCTCTCTCTAAAAGAATAACCTTATCTTTTACAATGTGCCGTACCTTACCGCCATTCCACTCCTCTAATGGATACTTAGCAATCATATGGTAATTTTCATGGTTGCCTTGTACCCATAAAATTTTAAATGGCAGTCTTGAAAGCCACTTGAGGTTATAACCAAAAGTTTCATCTTCCGCCCACAATAACCCAAAATCACCACAAACTACTACATAATCACTTTCTGTCAGTTGAAATGGTAATTTATTTCTCTGCTTTTTTGTAAAACGGTGAAAATCGCCATGACAATCACCAGTAACATAAATCATAAATCTTATATCCTCCTTGCCAAACTCTTAATAATACTTCTATTCTGTTACTTATTTTTAAGTAATTTTTCTATCTCATCAGAACATATGCACTTTCCATTCACCACATCAGGGGAAAACAATCCTTCTCCTCTAAATTGTGTATTTTCAATCAATGTTACTTCTCCAGCCTTGCAGAGCAGGTTATCACCACTGAAAAAAAGAATATCTGTATTTCCAGCATTTTCTATCTGGATAGCTTCTAACCCATCTGACCAGTGGTATGGTCGGATGCTTCGGATACCATCAAAATATCGAAAATCGACCTCATGCTTTTCCCAGTCTGTAACAAGATAACTGTTCTGAAACATTCCTATATGAGGTCTTACAGGAATCTCACGCACTTTTCCATCACTATTCTTAAAAAACGCCTTTCTTACAAATACCCCAATTATCATCAGATACAACTCATTATTTTTTAATATCCTGTCTGCTTTTGCAATCAACTCTGCCTTACATTCTTCCTGTAATTTCTTACATTCACTCAAAGATGAGGCAGGAATGTTAAACTGATGTAAATAACCTTGTATCTTTTTAAACTCCTCCAAGTATATATCAGCAAACAGTAACTCATACTCATTTTTTGAATGGGTGTACATCAGCAGACGGTTATTTATCTTATCCATCTCTATCTTTTCAATCATGCTTGTATCAATATGTGTACCATCTTTTAACTCTGAATGCCCTGATACAAAGCCATGAGCGATATAACACATCTCACTTGTCCCTTTCAGCTTATGCTTTGAAAAATACCATTCTGTTAATTGAATCATAACTTTCTCCCTTCTTTATTCTGGAACACTTTATCACACATCTTACATTAAACTTCCTGCTGTTAAAGCCAGTGCCTCCTCAATCTGCTTTGAGCCAATATTCAAATAACGCTGTGTCACTGAAACATTGGAATGTTGGAGTAGAATCCTTACTAATTCAATATTGTAATCACTCTCAATATACACTTTTACACTGAAATATTTTCTATAACTGTGTGAGCCATAATTTCTCAATGGAAGTTCCATCTTGTTAAACACAAAATTCAGGTAACGCTCTACCTGACGCTCGCCAACTGCAAATAATCTGGCATTTTTCTCAATATGAAAGTCATAAGCATACTGCTGGACAAAACTGTATACTTCAACAGGAACAGTAAATGACCTTATCTTCTTTGTCTTCTGCTCTTTGATATCCAGCCTCCATCGGTTTCCATCCTTGATAAAGCTGTTCATCTTAAGCTGTAATGTATCTCCTAACCGCAGACCAAGACATGCCTGTAAAACTAACACCGCTGCAATACGTGGGTTTGGTCTTATGGATACCCCATCCAGCTTAAAACCACTGCGAATCAGAGAAATACTTTCTTTATACTGTTCTTCTGTCAATGCTACACATTTCTTATTCATAAAAAGCCTCCTTTCCAAAAGTCGTATAATCTCGCCAAAAAGGTCGTATTTATTGATTGTTTTGATACTGCTATCCCAGAAAGCCCGATTTTAAGCCATAGGTCGATTAATATATATTATTCGACTTTTTCTATGACACCGCTGTAGCCCCTGTATCGCCTTATTTTCAAGCACCCCAAAGTATCTGCCATCAAACAGGTAAACTGCCTGTATGAGCCTGATACAAAGTTCCGACTAGATTTACACAATATACGAATTCTTTGACGTTGCTGTACTATAACTCTGATTTCAAAAAGATACCAGTAGCTAAACTATACAAATCTTTTATAGATTGTTTGGTGGTTGTGCTTTATATCGCATTTAAAAAGAGGGTTTCTTCTATGTAAATGTATTCCTTATAAACTACATATTTTTATTCTTTATCAAATGCTGCTATCTCAACTTACAGCAACAAAAATACTACTCATAACGATTAACAAAAATATCAAAACAAGTAATTTTACATATCAATTCATCTGAAATATGGATAAATAAATTCATATTACTTTGGAAAAGCAAACTCAAATCAAATGACTTTAAGAAGAACTTTAGAATTGTCACTCACTAAGAGTGACAGAAAGAAAAGATTTTATGATTACAATTTCATTCTTTTACAATTTCTAGGAATTTTGCCCTGAAAATAGGCATTTCAAAAAAAGAGCAAAGCCACATAGAGTTTTTAGTGACTTTTTGTTACTTACTTTTCATTACTAAGGTAATACCCTAAAAATACCATGTCACTTATAAAAAATTTTAAAAAGTAAATATGGAACTAAAAATTTTCACCTTACAATAAAAACTCAAACCAAAAATACAAATCTTACTCAATGCAAAAGATAATCTCTTTATTTTTGTCCTTATACTTTAAAGTTACTGAAACAATCAATAAATATATCATTTTTGTAACACATACAATACAGATGAAATTAAGGAAAGAATTTCTTGAAACGATTTACTCAAAACTGAAATTAAAAGGTTAAGGTTAAAACAATAAATTTTTATATCAAGAGGATATTTTCTATTTATTAAAATAGCAAATTCATATGAAATCAATTCCTAGCTTTTGTCAATACAATTTTCTCTATTATAACAATTTGCAGTTCATGTTAAATCAATAGTTGGTTTTCTCAAATCGATTATATATTATCAAGACACTACTATTGAATATTGAATCAATGCTTGTTCATATTAAAATAAAAGTTGATTTTCTCAAATTGATAGTTGGTTATATTCAATCGACAGTTGCACTAGTCAAAATGGTAGTTACATACATCAAAACACTAATTGCACAAGTTGAAACGATGGTTGATTTTCTTAAATCGATGCTTGCATAAGTCAACATGATAGTTGGTTTTCTTAAATCGATGCTTGCATAAGTCAACATGATAGTTGATTTTCTTAAATCAATGCTTGCATAAGTCAACATGATAGTTGGTTTTCTTAAATCAACGGTTGCATACATCAAGATGATAGTTGCACAAGTTAAACCAACCATCAGTTTACATTAAAACGATTTATAACATGTATCAAAGTGATTACAAGTTTCTATTGAAACGATTTTAACAAACCTTAGCTACATTAAAAAAAGTACCTGATAATCTAATATTAAGCACTCTATGTCAATATCACAACAAAATTATATTTGTTAAAACAAGTAAAAATATATCAAATCAATAAATCAATTCCAGTTTATCTTACAATAGGTTAGATACTTAAATCAATACTACAACTCAAATCGACATACCCCATTTGTAACTGGATAAAGAACTGTAAGCCAGTACTAAAAACTCAATATTTTCTATAAAAACTCAAAATACCATGAAAGGCTATCTTACCAAAAATCTTCCATACAAAACAGGCACTGTCATACACTTTATTTATAAATCAAACAGCCTATTTTTGATATATTGGGAAAAATCAAAGAAAACGCAGGAAATAAGCCCTATACACTATCAGTCTTAATAAAATAAAAAGTACCTGAGAAAAAAGAGAGTACACTCAGTGTACCCCAAAATACAACTTAATTCTTATGCTTATTTTTTAGCCAATCAAAAAATCCTGCCACCCCATTTTTAACAGCTTCACTATTTAAAAAATTCTCATTCATATTGCTTAAAACCCCAAAATACTCCTCTAAGGCTTTATAATAATCTGACTTATCTTCTTGTGTCCTCAATACCCCAATAAATATGTAATTATTTAAAACCTTGCTATATCCACAATGAAAATCAAGCTGAGATAAAATATCCATACCTATTAGTATATTATTCTCTCTATTATAACTTACCATTACACTTCCAACATCAGATAAAATATAATCATTTATAGAAAAATAAGGTACATTATGCTGAAAATTTACAGCATTACACTTTAAAAAATCTCCATTATCAAATAACTCTTTCTCTCTGTATTTGACACTATAATTATCAGACACCCCAAAACTTAATCTTGCTGATAAACCATTATCAATAGCACTCTTCTTAAACTGAAACAAAGTATCCTCATCTATCATAAATTTCTTACTGGCTAAAGGGATACTCGTTTTACCACAGCCAGTATCAATTTTAGCTAAAGCATTAATGCTCCTTGCATGGAGAGGCAACTCAGTATCTAATTTGACTGTGAGGCAGTTATTTTTCATCTTACAAAGTATATAATTATTCTTCATAGTAAATATCTCCCTCTACATCAATTTTATCATTATACACACAATAAACCTTTCCTGAAGAAACTTTTTCTTGTGCATCTTTAGTCGGTGAAAACAGTATACTATCAATTAACCCTAACACCTCGCCCTCTTCTACTTCTGTTTCTCTTAGCAAGATATATGTGTTTGATATACTGCTTAAATCAGATACTTTCACTTTCATGCCAATATTTAAATCTTCTAATTTCAACTTACCACCCATAATAAAAACCTCCTTAAAGTCTATCTTCTCAGTATCTATGATACCATAAAACTCATCTCTTTACAACTTATATATCTTCAGAACAATTTTTACAACTCGATAAAAATATCTTATTTGATACCCTAAAATTATTGAAAATCAAATCTTGAATCTATAAAATACACTGATTTTCAATCTCTTCCCTTGATAATTCTCCTTCAACATACTTCTTAGCCAAATCAGAATACCTTGTTCCATTAAAATTTACCATATAGCCTTCTTCATTTAAACTGAATGGAGAAATCTTAACACAATACTTTCTACAGGCATCTATCAGGTTATAACGGAGTATAAGTAAAGGATTTTTTGCTGTATCAGCTAAAGTTTCCCTTATTAACCCAAGCTCTGTTAACTCACCTTTGATGTACTGTTCTAATAGATGTTTTTGGTTTCTATGGAAATATATTGGATTAAATAGATACTGACTGTCAGAACCTGTGGCAGACTGCTCTATCTTATACGCTTCGCATACCGCCTCCACCTCATTATCACAATGTCTTCCATCAGTATAATGTCTTTTACCACACCCATTCCCAAAATACCAAATACAAACTCGAAAATCACATCTGCCTGTATCCAGCTTCTTCTCACTAACTGTATATCCTAACTTAAACTGGTTTAATATCTTCTGGCTATATACAACTGTCCTGAAATTATCAGACATACGATTTTCTTCTAACCCATCAATAATATCATACATATATTTTTTTCTTTTTAATATCCCCTCATTTCTCATGGCTGCAGTCTCCCAGTCAAAAGGAAACTCTCTAAGTATCTGAAAAAACTCTATATCTTCATTGGAATAATAATATGTGCTGTCTGTCTGTAAATCTTGTACAATAGAGCCATTCTCATACATATCAATGATTGTGTTCCCTTCCGACATCACAATTCTTTTCACAGGCTCAGAGGATACCCCATTATAGAAATCATTATACGCAAACTCACAATTTTCTTCATCTTCCTTAAAACAGCCTAAATAATAGAAGCCATCCTGTTTTGTAATCTTTTTAATATCATACCCTCTTTCCAATCTTGACTTCGTAATCTTAAAAGATTTCTCAAAGGCTTTTGCTACCTCACATTCCTTCAACAGCTTACCTTTGTAATTCATATATCTTACCCCATCCTTAACAACTACTTCTGGGTGGATAAATTTCTTCCTTAACTCAGAGCTTTTACCCCACCATTCCCTAAAATGGTTATACTCCCCCAAATCTTTGCGGAATATTAATGTACTAAAATCAATATAATCTAAAGAACTCATAGAACCCATCTCCTTCTTTTATCTTAATACTTCCTCTAATTGTCTCTTTTAGAAGCATACTACTATTATTCTTAACTGATTTACTTATATATCAATTAAAATAGTAATATATTGGTAAAAGAAAACACTCATAAAGGAATACCCCAAATGAGTGCTTTTGACGAACCATATATTCACTTTTATTATATGTTAGACTATACTGCAAAAGTATCCATACCTTTATAACTCACTTGCCAGTCCTCGACTTCCTCTTGTTTTTGCAAGTTAATCTTTAATGTACACAAACTTTACTTTTTCCTTAAATCCTTAGCTAAAGACTTTTTCACTTATAATCTGTTATCTTTTGAATCAAAGTATCCTTCTTATACTTTGTAGTATCTACATCTATATGATTACTGCTTGAAGTATTACTTTCAACCTTTAAATTATACTCCTCTTCTGAACACTCAATATTACCTATTTTATACTTTTTATTGCCATTAATATCTATAGAACAATCTCCTAAAAAAACATTAATGTAATCATGTGACTTTTTATCAAATCTATAAATATTGGTTGATATATACTCCATTGCTGACCTTTGAGTTTTTATGTCTTTATCACCATAAGAACAATATCCTGCATCATATATTTCTTTTACTTCATTATTCTTATTGATATAAACTAAACCTTGTCCTCCTTGTTGGTAGTCAGTGCAAATCTCAGGTATACCATCTAGGTTAATATCTACTAAATCAAATGAATAAAAATTACAATTATCTAACTTATTGAAATATTCTATATATGCACTTTTCCAAGCAGGTAATGAATCTTCTATCAACTTAGATGTACCCTCTCCTTCATCTTCTCTGTATATAAATTTGATGTTATGCTCCTTACAGAATGTTTCGGCGTATGAATCTTTGTCTACTATGGCGGTCAGATTAGGACTAAGTTTAAAAGCCTTTTCATCTATATCCTCTAAACTTGCTGGTAAGTTTATCTTAGTAAGATTTGGGAACTGAGCATAATGAGTAATTCTTTTAATCGTATCTGGTAACACAATCCTCTTAATATTAAAATTAGCAGGAATAAGTGAACCCTTTTCTTCAAATTTTACTGTAGAGTTTCCAGTAGTACCCCCTGCTAATATTGAAGTACACAAATATTCAAAAGAACTAGGAATAACTACAACTTGAGCGTTGACTTCTCCATACTCATAATTATCATTATTATTTACCCACTCAATTACACCTTCCTCGCCTCCTACAAAGTCCAACCCCTTAATATCATGCCCATCTATACTTGTCGGGAAAACAAATATATCATATACATAATCTCTCCCCACGTCTAACCTATCTGTGCTGGCAAAACTCTTTATTCTCGTATTACAGATATAATACTCTGAATTATTAGACCTCTTACTTACAAGCACCGATTGTATCGGCTCTGGCTTCTTAGATAGCAATTCTTCATCTGAAGCTGTGTTTATATAGTAATCGGTATCTTTTACTACCTGTGTTGTTGACTCCTCCTCCTTTACTGTTGTCGGCTCAGTACTTGTTGTCTTGGTTTCTTTACTTGTACCACAGCCAGCTAAACTCGCTACCATTGTTGCAAGGAATACCCCAATTAATATCCTTCTCTTCATCTTTTCTTCTCCTTTGATATATTGCTTTTAAATATTACTTTTATTCGTACTATATTCACGCCATTATAGCACTAAATCACTTGTTTATCAACTACTTTATTCAAATTAAGCGTTATATTTTTATCTGTCATATAATTTCTTGCTATCTTTCATCTAATAAAACCATCGTATTCTTTGTAAAATATCTATAACGTCAAAATGAAAGAGGTGGTAAAATGAACGAAGTCTTACAAAAAATTAAGGAACTCATGGAGGAACGTGGCTGGTCTTTATATAAACTCGCAAAAGAATCAGGCATACCCTATTCCTCCCTCAACTCACTATTCCAGAAGAACAATCAGCCTACTATCACTACTTTAGAACGTATCTGTGCTGGTTTACATATTACTCTTGGTGAGTTTTTCTCCGACTGTACCCCATATCGGCAGCCAGAACAGGAATACAACAAAGAAGAAAAAGATATCATTACTTCCTACCGCAATCTTAATCGCAATAATAAAAAACTCTTCTTGGGATTCTTAACTTTACTGGAAAAAAATTAGGAGTCCTGCTTTGTACAGACTCCTAATCTCATATGCTTATTTTAAATATAGTTACTTAGTACCCTAAAATCAATTTCTACTGAAAACATTATGCTTATCTCAGCCTTTCCTTTGTATTATCTCCGTCATATTCTTTGCTGGTTTAACGCCTTCAGGTGTCTTGCCAAATAAACCTTCAAGTATGTAATTGGTTGGACTCATATTTCCCCTTGCGGCTGCTTCGTCTGAAATACCAAGATTACGATAGAGAGTATTTGGCTTCTTTGTATCATTCTTTGAGAACTTGGTAATAGCTTCAGTAGTCTTATTCTGCTTTTGCCTCTGAGCAACACCTTCTGCATATCCTTCTTTAAAAGAAGAAACAAGTACCCCATTTGGCTTAGATGCTTCTTTCTTTAATACATCTGGCTTTTGTTGAATTGTATCAGCTTTCTTTTGCATTGTAACAGGTTTTGAAATATTACTCTGGCTCATACCCTTCTGCTTTTCACACTCACTTAACTTACTGAGTGCTAAATCTTGCATACCACGAATACTATTAAAAGTTATCTTCTCCTTGCCTTTAAAGATTTGTACAGAATTAGCCATAACTATAATGTCGGTGTACTTCTCACTACGTGGAACAGCTTTCAAATCCAAAGTTATCTTCTTTTCTTGTACGCATATCTGGCAACAATAATCCTCATAGATGACTTTTACTTTATTATCAAGTCTAAAATTCTTCTTTATATGGTCAATAATACCTTGTCTGGATGCCATTGTTAAACCATTTGGCAGATTAAAAGGGCGACCGCCAATAAAATAATAAAAAATAAAACCATAGTTAGTGGCTTCAGCAACTACTGTAACTACATCCTTACTACTTGAGAATTTAAGGTTTCTCATCTCTTTAGCTACAAGCATAACCACACCTCTTTTCATACTCGCTTAACTTATGCAATGCTAATTTTTGTATACCACGAATATTTTTAAAGGCTATCTTCTCTTTCCCTTCATAAAACTTATTATCACAATCAATAAACACTTTAATATTAGTGTACTGCTCACTACATGGAACAGCACGGATACCTAAACGTATCTTTTTTTCTGGTATACTTATCTGGCAAACATACTGCTCATAGGTAACTTTTACCCTATTCTTACTAAATCCAGCAACTTTCATGATATAATCAATAATGCCTTGCCTAGCTGCCATTGTCGTACCAGATGGCAGGTCAAAGTAACGGTCACCTATAGTACAATAAGTAGTATAGCTATTATCACTTCTTATCATAGAACACGCTTCAGCTGCCCATCCATTTGAAAACTCAAAATATCTCATATCTGACAATACAAACATAAAACTCGCTCCTTTCCTATAAACTGATTCACTATTTCTTGATACTTTCAGCTATCTTGGAAATAACTCCATAAATAGCGAATGTTATACTTACAATATAACATCAATATTGTACTTATAAATCCTAATTGATTGCACAATAAAAATTTTAAATACAATACTGATGAACCATATTAACTAAAATCTGAAAATTAGTATTTTCTTATATTTTAATACTAAAAATTATTGAATACCCCAAAATGAATGCTTTTAATACCATATCTTAATATACCTATCTCATTTGATAACTTACTTACTCTCAGGCTTTATAATTGTGATACCAAGTTTTGACTCAATCTCTCTTATTGTATATAGTACTTCTCCTGCTTTTTCATTACCTAACAGCTTACCTTTTGCTAACACATTCTTATAATCTCTGCCATAAAATGCACATAACAGATTTTCAAACTGCTTCTCAATATCTTGTTGAAATGAATCAAATAATGGTATATCTTTTTTGATTACATCTATAAGTGCCACGCCAATCTCTCCCTTCTACTACAATATATTTATGGGTAATATCCCTTACAGCCAGTAAGGAATTATCCATCTTGTTGCTTAAGCTGTATAATGATGGAGCAATAGGTATGTCGGCTTCCTTTCTTGGACTTTGCGTCCGTAACAAAGACTGATAACCAGCTCCTCATTCGCAGCGTTCGTTTTATGCAGGTTGAATCGCCATAGGCGCATTCGTGTCACACCACAGTAGATTGAATAGGCAATGAGTAAAACTGGTTTTTAACCATTGCAATAATTCTTAAGGAGTGACAAATTTTATGAACGCAGTAGGTATCGATGTTTCTAAAGGTAAAAGCATGGTTGCAATTATGCGCCCTTTTGGTGAGATTGTTTCTGCACCTTTTGAAATCAAACACACAACCAGTGATATCAATTCACTTGTAGAACTCATCAATTCTGTTGAAGGTGAATCCAGAATCGTAATGGAGCATACAGGACGTTATTATGAAGTCCTTGCCCACCAACTTTCGGAAGCAAACCTTTTCGTCAGTGCCATTAACCCCAAGCTTATCAAGGATTTCGACAATGATTCCCTTCGTAAAGTCAAATCTGATAAAGCTGATGCCGTTAAGATTGCCCGATATGCACTTGACAAGTGGCATAATCTCAGACAGTATAGTGTTATGGACGAATTACGTAATCAGCTTAAAACCATGAACCGTCAGTTTGGCTTTTACATGAAACATAAGACGGCTATGAAGAATAACCTTATTGGCATCCTTGACCAAACCTATCCTGGTATTAATGCTTACTTTGACAGTCCTGCCCGCAGTGACGGCAGCCAGAAATGGGTTGATTTTGCATCTACATACTGGCATGTGGACTGTGTCCGTAAAATGTCTCAAAATGCTTTTTTAGAGCATTACCAAAACTGGTGCAAACGCAAAAAGTACAACTTCAGCCAGTCAAAGGCTGAGGAAATCTATGGAAAAGCAAAGGAGCTTGTTCCTGTACTCCCTAAGGATGACATTACAAAGCTTATTATCAAACAAGCCGTAGACCAGCTTAATAGCGCCTCTGCAACCGTTGAGTCACTACGTATACTTATGAATGAAACTGCATCCAAACTTCCTGAATATCCCATTGTTATGGCAATGAAGGGCGTTGGTCCTTCACTTGGTCCCCAGCTGA
The DNA here is from genome assembly GCA_948560485.1 of uncultured Eubacterium sp. The sequence continues at coordinate 9,862 of CAOXUF010000008.1, read as the reverse complement.
TGGCTGAGATTGGTGATGTTTCCCGCTTCGCTCACAAAGGTGCTATTACTGCTTTTGCCGGTGTAGACCCCGGTGTTAATGAATCCGGAACCTATGAACAAAAGAGTGTTCCAACTTCAAAACGAGGTTCTTCTGACCTTAGAAAAACATTATTTCAGGTAATGGATGTCTTAATTAAAACACATCCACAAGATGACCCTGTATATCAGTTCTTAGACAAGAAGCGTGCTCAAGGTAAGCCTTACTATGTCTATATGACCGCAGGTGCTAACAAGTTTCTAAGAATCTACTACGGACGAGTGAAAGAATATCTTGCATCTCTTTCGGAAACCTAATTATCACTATCATTTTAGATCAGCACTGGTGTGGTGGTCTTTTTTTGATACCTAATTTTCAACCTGTATAAATTTTTCAATGTTCTTTAATTTAGCCTTGACTTTTTATTTGCAGGCTTTGTATAATTATCGTATGTTACCTCTAAAAGCCTGTAAATTCAAGCACTATTATCATACTTTCTATGGAACTTGCTTTATGGAGATTTATCTTATAAATTTCTGAAAGATGCATACCCCAATGGTTATAAGGATACAAGTTCTAACCCATTTTAGAGCAATATCAAGAAAAAACTCAGTAATCTATATGGGCAAAAAACAGGAGACTCTCTACACTTTTAAGAGAGCCTCCTGCTTATATATAAAATATCTATTTTCTATGTATAAATATCATACTTTTAAAGGAAAATTGATACCCCAAAATCACTTGATACAAACCATGTATCACCAATATCAAAACCTTCTAAAATCTTATTTCTCAACTTTTTCCTAATATGTTGCTTTGGTTAAGAGAACTTCAGTTTCTGTAGATAAACTCTCTGTTTCGTGTTCATCTTCGGTTACAACTTCAGCTACAGTATTCACTGTTGGCATACTTGTAATAGTAGCTTTAAGGTCTGAAATCATATTATAAAGTTCTTTTAAAGAATCTTCTATTCTTCGAACTTCACCCTCTAAACCACTCTTCTCAACAGATTTAACAGGTTCTTCAGAATCATTAGATAAAGTTGAATCTTCAAGACATAGATTAGTTATCACTTCTCCAACATCAGTGGACTCTGTTTCCATTACTCCAGACTGCTTTGCTTCATCAGCAAGATAATTCTGAACTATTAAACTTACCTGTGTTCTTAATGTCTTATCCATCTTGCACCTCCTACCTTCCTTAAAAACTGGATACCCCAAATATTACTGAAAATACTTAGTACCTTATCCATAAACTTCACATTAAAATTATGCAGTCCCTACTATAGAAAGCATTTTTCTAACTAAATAACTTAATAATGTATATATGTATCCTGAAATAACCAAAACTGCAAAAAATACACCTGCCATACATATCAACAAAATTGTTCTATGGTTGACTGTCTGAGCTTGTCCTTTGCTGTAACTCTTAGGGTTAAATGTACATTCATGCTCCTCTGGTGAAACTCTTAACCTTCCTGCTGTAATAATTGGGAGCATATCAATATCAAGAAAATTATTGATTCTGTCAAACCAGTAACTAAGGTAAATCAGCACTATCCATACAAGGAAAAGGATACCAAACAGCATAACAAATACCCTGATATACTTTATCACATTATCTTCGCTTTCATACTCAATATTATTTTTCCAATCTACAACCCCTTTTAAATTTTCTTGGCTAAGGTCATCTCTGGTTGGAAAAAATAATGACTTTTCAACTAAACTGCTAAAATTGGCAAATTCATCTTCGTGCCATATTTGCTTGGATGTTAAATTATCAACAACTTTCTGCTCAACATCCTTATTTTCTTCAGAAACTGAAACAACAGCCGTACATGCCTCAACCAAAGGCAGGGCTTCATTTGCGGCGGTCTGTCTTTCCCTGAGCGTATCTGTACCTGATTTTTCATATCCATCATGGAAAAACTTTGCTGCATACCAAGCACTATCTAAATCTTTGATTTGCTCTTTTACATTGGTATAATCTGTATTCAACTCTTCAACCATAAAACATACCTGACCAGCCATATCAGGAATCTTACACGTATGCTGTTCCATATCGCCATCATACCTTTTATGCCAATGCGTAACTGTTACATAACCAAACTTACTACTCTCTGCAAATCTTGTAAGGTTACTTGCCCTCCCAAAACTCCACTGGACTAAACCATGCCCTTCTCCGCCCATTGATTTTCCTGTCTTTGGGGAAGTATATAAGGAAGGTTCTACATCGCCATAATCATAGGACTTACCAAGTTCAAACTCGGTATAATCCTTGTCATCTGTTGTTTTCTTTCCGCTATATCCTTCTATCGCAAACTGCTTTGTGCCTCCCTCCACCTTGACATTTCCTAAAATGCCTGCAATCGCTGCATCGCTAAAACCATCTGCCCTTAAAGTGGCAATTGCTAAACTCCAGTTATGTATCTCTGTATTGGATGGCTCATACCCTAAAAATTCATTCAGCTTATTGATAAAATTTTCATGTTTTTTTATCATCTCATTAATTGCATCGGAAACTCCTGGAATAGGAATCCCTATTGCTGTGGCAAATACAGTATTAACATAACAAATACTCATAACAAAGAATAATATTACTACTGCAAATCTTTTACGCATATCATACCACCACCTAATATAAAGTAAGAATTATCATTGTTACCAGCAGTGAAATCCCTATTGTTTTTTGCTTCTTGTTGCCCTCTAGTATCCAGTAAGCCCAATTACACCAAATATCAAATAATTTATTCATGATACCTTCCTCCTAACTTTTATTCTTAGTAAATACCTGACGAACTCTGTAATGAAATCAATCCCTTTTCTATGCAAATCTATTGATACCCCAAATATTGTTGGGAATACTTAACACCTTAACTTTTTATTAACTGTCGCTGTACTGAATACAACTCAATTTTAATAATTATCTCCAAAGTCTTCATCATCTGAAGCATACCCATCACCATAATCATCTTCAATACCAGAGTCTTCATCGCTTAAATCTTCATCATCTGACAAATACTCATCTTCAAAACTTTCACTATCGTCTGAAGAATATTCATCACCTAAATCACTATCCACATCATTAGAGGAATCATTCTCATCTGAGGAATCACCACCTTCATCTGAAGAACATTGTTCTCCTAAGTCCTCACCCTTATCATTATCTGAAGAAACATCACTATCATCTGAGGGAGAATCTTCTTCTGAAACATCATAATCTCCATAATCTTCTTCATCATCTAAGGAAGAATCTCCATAATCATCACCATACTCCTCGTCATCTGAAAAGTAATCATCATCTCCATAATTATCTTCATCATCTGAATCTGAGAAATAACCATCTCCATAACCATCATCGTCTGAAGCATAATCTCCATAATCTTCATCATCTGAGGAGTAATCATCATCACTTACATCTTCTTCAGTATTATCATCTAAATCATTAACTTTTTCTTCATCTGACACATCTAATGAATCTTCTTTATTAGAATAATCATTACTTACATCTTCTTCTGAAGAATAATCTTTATCATCTGAATCTGAGAAATAACCATCTCCATAATCATCATCGTCTGAATCATAATCTCCAAAATCTTCATCGTCATCTGCGGAATAATCACCATAATCATCATCTGAGGAGTAGTCACCTAAGTTCTCTTTCTCATTATCATCTGAAGAAGCACTATCTCTATCTTCTTCTAAAGAATAATCACCATAATCTTCATCTGAAGCATAATCATCGCCAAAATCTTCATCTGAACTTGCCTTTATATCTGGTACATCAATATCATGTTTGACTACCCCAGTATCGATTGGCTGCTCTACTGCTTGAGAAAGCTCTTGTCTATGTCTTTCAGCATTAAGCTTCATATGGTCTTCATACAAAAGCCTCACACGCTCTTCATACTCTTCATGTGACTTATATTCTACCTTATAATGTGTATAATCAACTTTTACCCCATTAGCACGAAGCCTTTTATACTCTTCAAATGAAATTACTTTCCTGTCATCAGCAAAACTAGGTTTCTTGTCCCTTTTTAAAGGATATTCATCTTTATTAGTATCATCATCTATGTCATCACTTTTCTTTTCATCTGGCATACTGGAAACTACATCTTTATTATTTGCAACTGGACTTGCCTGTACATCTTTATTACTTGCAACTGAACTTATCTGTACATCTCTATTACTTTCAACTGGACTTAC
>CAOXUF010000008.1:0-5536 GCA_948560485.1 uncultured Eubacterium sp. | reverse complement strand
TATTACTTGCAACTGAACTTATCTGTACATCTCTATTACTTTCAACTGGACTTACTTTTGTATCTCTATTATTTTCAACTGAACTTACCTTTATATCTGGTACATCAACATCATGTTTGATTACCTTAGCATTGGATGGCTGTCCTACTAGTTGAGAAAAACCTCGTTTACATGAATCTTCATACATCAAACGTAATATATTTTTCATATACTCCTTATATGGCTCATTAGGTTCTCTTAAAATTTCATAACTCATTCTAAACACTTGTACCAACTCATAATCAAACATTGATGCTATTTTTTCAGTATTAAATGATAGAAAATTATGCTGTCTGACACAGTTTAAATACTCTTTTCTGAGCTGTCGATATATCTCTAAATCTTGGATATCACGAAACAATCTGAAAGGTTTTTGTTCTATTTTTCTATATACCTTAGCATTATTAACCTTTGCTGTAACACAAATACGCTTTTCTTCAAGTGGAGTTACCTCTATCTCTACTCTTTTCTTCTTATCTGGCATAAATAAGCTGCAATAATAATTCTTATACTTAACCTGTACCCTATCATCAAGCCCTAAGTTACGATGTAAATATGATGAAAGATATGAACCGCTGTATGAAGCTGGTTGCTCATTAGTACGAAAACGAGTACCATTAACATATCCATAAAAGAAAGGACTATCTATAACTATCTGTACTAAACTTCCATTTGAAAGGGTAAAATTTCTTATTTCCTTTTCAACAAACATAATCATCACCCCTTAACTTTCTTACCGAAACATTGCTTATATAAAGCCTCTATCTGCTCCTCACTGTATCTCTTCTTGCCTGACTCTGTAACAAAATCAGCCTTAATAATACCACGTCTATCCCAATTTCTTACTGTCTCGTTGCATACATTAAACTTTTCTGCTACTTGTTTTGGTGTTAACATAAAATCACACTTCCTTTCCAGTTCTTAATAAAAAGACAGGCTCTATATGGATATTCCCTGTTAAAAACACCATATCTTACAGCCTGTCCTCTTATTAAAACTTTGTAACCGATCTTCTTGGGAAGATTTAAGCTCTATGGATAAAATTTATTACAGTCATATTTATCACCACCAACTCTCTTTTTACTTGTAAACTCTTTCTGCCCTAGATACAGAAATTGTTTCTATCTATAATCAATCATATGAACTTTTCTATGAAACCCAAAAATATCTTTCGTACCCCATTTTAAACTTGTGTGTCTAAACACCACTCTTACCTATGCTTTTACGTCATATGTGTATCTGTACCCAATACCCCATTTTCACAAAAGCCCGAATAAATCGGACTCTTGGAATCTTATACCTACTTTAAAAATGTATCTCACTAAAACAGCTACTATCGCTAACTAATTCTTATTCTTCAGCATAAAAAGCCCCTTATCCACGCCTGTAAAGCCTCTGTTTGGCTTTACTGACAGCATTCCAACAATTCATGCCTACACAAAAACCCGAACAAAATAAGCTGCTATGAACAAAGGACACAGACGGAAAAACGTAAGCCTTTTTTAAGCCCATTTTAGCCGATTTTTGCAAGGGTGGCACTAGTTTACCAACAACACATTTTTAAGCCGAAAAATGGCACAATTAGGCGGATTTATGAGGGGATTTATCCACAGGAAGAACAAAGCCAAAATCGTATCCCATTTTTAACCGACTTCTTGGATACTTTTACGACTTCTTATTTTAAAAAAATATACTCCCTTCTAAACGGCAAGTTCTTATTATCTTGCTTGCCTGCTTAAAAGAGAGCATATATTAGGTCTTTTTTATTCTATTACCACCTCAAATTTATCTTTTCCAATAATGACTGCTATAGAACCGCCATTCGCCCATGAACCATGAATCTGACCAGCATCATCTATAAAATCCACTGTAAAAATATCTCCTGCTTCTTTTGGCGTAAACTTATCTTTTATCGGCTCTGTAAGCCTTAGTTTTGTTCCATGTGGATACCTCATTCTATAATACTCAACTTTATTGATAGACTGGCTCAATATTTATTCCTCCTATCATTTGTAAATACATTCATCTTATGAATACCCCATGAATATTACTCATACTCTGGCAAATCCTCTTCATTCCTTACCAATACATTCCTACCAAGAACAGCCTTAACTGCAGGCAGTCTCTCAAGAATCACTGGAATATCGCTTTCAAGAATACTTGTAAAATCACCCTCATTGTCAAATCGACAGGCTAAAACATTTCCCACTAAAATATCAAGAATATTTCCATCTTTTCCTAACCATACACGATTGAGTGGCAAACTATCCAGCTTGCCCTCATCGTTTAAAACAAGGTCAATCTCATCTGTAAGACCTACCACCTGTATATGCCCATCTACAAATCGTTGCTTTGCCTCAAGGGAATTTTCCATCTCCTCAATCCTGCCTTTATAGACCTTTCCATATTCACACCGCATGGCAAATATCTTTATTCTCTTTTCTTTCATCTGAAGCCTCCCTAAACCTTAAACCAAGAAAATCTTACCATATTCCTCCTCGATTTCCTCTTTTGTCATGCCTTCCAGCATCTCCCATGAATAAGAAAATGGTTCTTCCTCAATCTCTTCTTCCTGCTCTGTTCCATACAAATGGGCGTTATCCTCCGCCAACTCATACCCCAAAGCATTTAAGTAAGCCTCATCAATACTCTCGACTTCATATACATCATCTTGTTCCTCACCAACATGGTTGGTTCTTAAATGGAAAAGGACATACCAGTATTTTTTATCTTTGTTAGTCCTATTTTCATCTGAAATTTTGGTCTCATTATCAATACTTTCATCTGAAATTACATCTTTATTATCAATGATTTCCTCTAAATTTTCACACTTATCATTACTCTCCTCTTGGGATATTAATGTTTCTCCTTTTTCCTCAACATTTTCAGAAGAACTCTCTTTTTGCTGGTTAGAATCAACAAGTATACTTCCTTCCTCCTCAAAATATTGCCAAAGCTCAGACATCAGATATCCCAAAAGCTCTTTTAAACGAATATGGATATTTACCAACTTTACATTGCCAGAGCCGCTTGCCTCGTTATACGCTTCATTACAATTATTTTCAAAAAACTGAATAATCACACTGGCATACTCATCTGCTGGAACTTGATGTTCCACTGCAATCTTCGCATTATACATTACTATAGGAATATTATTTTTACGGAGAAACTTATAAGTATTGCCTTGAAACGCCAAATTCAAGTAAGATACAAGCTGTTCTATTGCTCTCCTTTTTTCCTCTGGATAATTATTTTTTATATGCTCCGCAAATCGCACACACTCCGCTGCACTCGCCGAAGTCTTTATACGAAATCCATCTGAGTAACGTTCATCTAACAGCATCATACATGTCAACAGCATTAAAAAATCATCTTCCCTGCGAAGCTGTGCTACTGTCAAATTGAATGCAGTCTGAAAGAAAGGAGTTTCCACTAACTTATTGCACCAGTCCGCAAGCTCCATACCCATTTTCGGTCTTGCCTGCTGTATCTTACTTAATGGCGTGCCTGCGTTTAATCGTGCAAAGATTTCCTCAACCTCTTCATCAGTACAATTCTCAAGCTGATAGGATGTAAATCGATACCCCATAATAGCGGACTGTATATCATTATCCAGCTCTGAGAACTTTTTAAGAGAAATATCATACTCCTCCCCGTCAAGCACTACCTTTGGCGTTTTGGCATGAGTCATCCACTCATCATTAATAAATGAAAATACGATTGACAATCTCTGTTTTCCATCAAGGACTGAAAGATAATTCCTGCCATCTTTCGACTCTTTGCGGAAATAAAGGTTTGGGATAATATAATCGCTTAAAATACTGTGAATCAGCATAGATGCCGCAAGGTTGTTCCATTGACCGCTTGCTCGCTGTATTGGGCAGTCCATATCTAAGGTCTTGCTTTCACTGTAATACTTATACAAAGTCTTAATCCCTACTGGCAAATTGCTCTTTTGCATAAAACCGCCTCCCTGTGTGGTTATTCCTCATCTTCGCCATCTTCATCCAGCCCCTCGTCCTCATCATCCTCTATCTTAAAACTGCTATTGGCTGGCATTGGCATACCCCAAGCATTGTTAGGATAAGGGAATATCCCTTTATACACACATTCTTCATAAAAAGGTAACGACTTGCCTCCATCTATTACCAGTTTTTGCGGTTCTGACAGGCTTACTTTCTGGTACTCCAAAACGGAGAAATCATAAAAGCCTTTCTCAAGCAATGTCTTTTGAATCTCCCTTACTTTTTCAAAAGTTAGATTGCCAATATACACATATGGCATTGAAATGTCATTTCGGTCATATTCTGTATAACACCTTAAACCTGTTGGCTTTACGCTCATATCAACAGCAACCTCTCGGCTTGTAGAAACTCTCTTGTTAAACCTCTCCTGTTTCTCAGCCATGAACTCTACATTGCATACTTTACATATCTTCCCTGTTGGTGTAATAATTCTCATTCTGTATCCTCCTTTAAATCTTTAAAAAAATATAGTTCCTTTGCCACTAAAGCCTCCTTTTTCTTTGGTGGTACTATCTATCACTCTAAACAGAAAAAATTGCAAGTTCTTTTTGATATTTTTTAAAGAATTTTTTAAGCAAAGAAAAAAGCCGCCTTTTGGCGACCTTTATCGTACCCTATTGACACAACCCTTAACAAATTCATAGGTTCTTGGCGTATTGGCTTTTAAGTCATCTGGGTGGTAAATATACTCTTGACACGCTTCAGCAAAATATTCCCTTACATTGCTTAAATAATGTATTGAATGATAATCACAAACCTTGAAATTTTCTTTTTCAATCTCATAAATTTCTTTAAACTCGCTGCTCTCTGATATAAAACTCAAATAATCATCATAAGCATGGAAAATTTCATGGACAACTGACCTTCTAAACTTGCTTTCCTTAGCCTGAATCAATATTCTCTTATTCTTAGTATCAGTAATGCCGCATACCCCAATTAACTGGAAGTCAGCACCAGCTTCCTCTACTAATTCCATCTGATACCCAATACTTTGTATATCGCTTAATACATGGTCTGGAACTTTATCAATATAATTTTTCAGACTTTTATTTAAACTCTCATCACAGGAATAGGAGAGAAAATCTTTGGTATCTGATACCCTATTTTTAAAAATCAGGCTGCTTGCTGTAATTACCCCAATACAAACTGCAAACAATACAATGAAACTCTTTTTTCGCATAGTATCACCTTCTCAATCTTAATCTTAAAAACATAAATGGACATCCCATAAAGAGATGCCCATTGTAGGGGTTTTGATACCTAATCAGCATGTCTACTGATTATGGTATCTTTACAAAAGCAATAAAAAATCATTCTAGGGGTCAGTTTACTGCCTCTGTATCAATTAAGAAAGTTAAGTTTATGTATATATCAAACTGGCGAGGTAGGTTGCCAGCATTGATATCTCTTAGGAGAGTGGGGCTGTCGCACTAAATAATTAGTGCACGGCTCTTTTTTTATGCAAAAAAATA
>CAOXUF010000007.1:11046-23966 GCA_948560485.1 uncultured Eubacterium sp. | reverse complement strand
CAACAGTATGACTTCATGGTCCCTTGAAGGAATGATTTGAGAATTTGATTTTTTGACATTTGCCCCAATGACACACGATTTGTTTTGCAGAATTGGCATATGGTGAGGTGAAAACTCATGCAGACAAAACTAAATAATGCATATTTAATCATTGCTCATAATAATTGGGAACAGGTCAGACTCTTGATTCGATTGTTGGATTGTAAATATAATGACATTTTTATCCATGTGAATTCTCATGTTGAGATGCCAGATCAAAATTCTCTGATAGAATGCGCTAACGAGTCAAAGGTTTTCTTTTCTAAAAGGACAAAAGTTGTTTGGGGAGAATATGGAATATTTGCTGCAACAATACTGCTTCTAAAAAAAGCCCGTGAAAATCGGATATATGATTATTATCATCTGATGACTGGGTCTGATTTGCCATTGCAGTCAAACAGTGTGATACAAAAATTTCTACAGGATAATCTATACAACAATTCCAGTAGTGAAAAATTAAGATCAAATTTTCTTGGAGGAGGATATTTGCAGGATTCCAAAATGTGCGCACGCATTACGCAGTATAATCTATGTGTACCATTATGGAAACACAAATATCCATTTGTTGAGTTTTTGGCAAGAAAAACTAATAGGGCAGGGTATTACATACAGAAATTATTTCGTGTGAATCGTTTGAAAAAAGTGGACATTAAATTGGCTCATGGGTCATCATGGTGGATGATAAGTGATGAGTTGGCGGGATATATATTAGACAAGGAGGAATGGATAAAAAGGTATTTCTCCATGCATACATTCTCGGCAGATGAGTTTATCGTGCAGACACTAGCATTGAATTCCATGTTTAAAGATTCAGTGTATAAGCCTCAAAAAGGGAAAAGAGGAGAAGCCAATATGTGGGAGATTGATTGGAAACGTGGAGATGGAAAAGGCTCTCCACATATCTTTACGATTGAAGATAAGGATATGCTGCTTCAATCTCCAAACATATATGGGCGGAAGTTTGATATTCGTGTTGATCGGGAAATTGTGGATATTATAATACAGAAAATAAGGCCAGAATTGATTAACGAAATGACTGGGGAGGCAGTAGTATGAAAGCTGTTATTTTGGCAGGTGGGTATGGCACTAGAATATCAGAAGAATCTCAGTTCAAGCCGAAGCCGATGTTGGAGATAGGAGGATTGCCAATCTTATGGCATATCATGAAAGAGTATTCCTATTTTGGCATTAATGAATTTATTATTTGTGCCGGATATAAGCAACATGTCATCAAAGAATGGTTTGCAGATTATTTTCTTTATACATCAGATGTCACGTTTGATTTTACCAAAGGGAATGAAATAATTGTTCATGATAAACATGCTGAAAAATGGAAGGTAACTGTTGTGGATACTGGGCTTGATACTATGACCGGCGGTCGTGTAAAACGGATTAAAAAATATGTAGAAAATGAGCCGTTTTTTCTTACATATGGGGACGGTGTATCTGACGTAGATATAGCTGCTCTCCTCGAATTCCATAGAAAACATGGAAAACATGTTACTCTTACAACAGTCAGTGTAGAGCAGTTGAAGGGTGTATTGGATATTGATGAATGCAATACAATTACTGCTTTCCGGGAAAAGGATAATGAGGACGGAACTGTTATCAACGGCGGTTATATGGTCTGCAATCCCGAAATATTTAATTATTTGGAAGATGATGACACTGTGCTTGAGAAAACACCTATGCGGAGATTGGCTGAGGATGGACAGCTTAAGAGTTTTTACCATAGAGGCTTCTGGCAGTGTATGGATACAAAGCGTGAAAAGGACAAGCTAGAAGCGATGTGGGCGGCTGGAGAGGCACCGTGGAAGTTATGGATGGATTAGGAATATTAAAATCGACAAGAAAATTATATGAGGGATAAACAGATGGATGTACTGAGCTTTTATAACGGCAAAAAAGTATTTGTGACGGGGCATACAGGGTTCAAGGGTTCTTGGCTCTGCAAGATGTTGGCAAATGCCGGGGCAAAGGTTACAGGATATAGTTTGGAACCACCCACAGAGCCAAACCTGTTTGAGATAGCAAAGATAGAGAACGACATAAATTCTATTATTGGAGATGTGAGAGAACGGGATGTACTGAAAGCTGCTTTTGATACCGCACAGCCTGAAATCGTATTGCATCTTGCAGCACAGCCAATTGTAAGGGACAGCTACAGGGATCCTGTTTATACATATGAAACCAATATTATGGGAACTGTAAATATTTTAGAATGCGTACGAAAGAGCTCTTGCGTGAAATCCTTCTTAAATGTGACTACGGATAAGGTCTACGAGAATAAGGAATGGGAGTGGGGCTATCGTGAAAACGAGCCTTTGGACGGCTACGATCCGTATAGCAATTCCAAGTCCTGTTCGGAGCTTGTAACTCACAGCTATAAAAGCAGTTTTTTCAGTAACGGTTCTGTGGCGATCTCCACAGCGAGAGCGGGTAATGTTATCGGAGGCGGGGATTTTGCCAATGACCGCATTATACCGGATTGTATTAGGGCGGCGATGAGGAACGAGAACATTATTGTTAGGAACCCTGTTTCCACACGGCCTTATCAGCATGTTCTTGAGCCATTATATGTCTATCTAATGATTGCAGCAAAGCAATATAGAGATGAAAAATACGCTGGCTATTACAATGTGGGTCCCGATGATATGAATTGTTTCCAAACAGGAGCGCTCGTAGATTTATTTGTCAAGCACTGGGGAGAGGGTCTTAAGTGGGTTGAACAATACGACGGCGGACCTCACGAAGCAAACTTTTTGAAACTAGACTGCTCCAAACTAAGAAATGTGTTCGATTGGAAACCACATTGGAATTTGGACACAGCAATTGAGATGACCGTGGAATGGAGTAAGTGTTGGATTAATGGCGGAGATGTTAGAGCCTGTATGGACAAAGAGATAGAGAGATTTCTTAGAGATATATGAGCCGTCTGAGATTATGTGAAACTATATAAAATCAACATAAACGGAGGATGCCGGATGCCGTTCAGATTTAAGAAGACTGAAATTGAAGGAGTTCTTATCATAGAGCCACATATGTTTACGGACGAGCGTGGTCTTTATAAAAAATACTATGAAAAAAATATATTTGCAGAAAATGAGATAACATCTCGTTTTACTGAAAGCAGTGACCTGCTTTCTAAAAAAGGTGCATTGCGTGGCCTGCATTATCAGACAAAAGATCCACAGGCAAAGCTTGTCCACGTAGTATCTGGCGTACTTTTTGATGTTGCTTTGGATCTTCGCCCATATTCTAAAACCTTTGGAAAGTATCATACTGAATTAATGAAAGCGGAACAGCACAGGTCGATTTATATACCAGAGGGATTTGCGCATGGATTTATATCGTTAACAGATGACACGATTTTCTCTTACCAATCTACTGGCAGCTATATCCCAAAGGCGTGCGGAGGCATAAGGTGGGATGATCCAGAATTGGCAATTCCATGGCCCCTCAAGGCGTATAGCATAGATCGTGTTATTGCAACGGAGAAGGACCAGAACTGGCCTACGCTAGCAGAATATATGGAAATAATGAAGGTAGAAGTATAAAAACAATGTGTAGCATATTCAGAGTCAAGTAAATAGACAGGTGTGAAATGAAACTATGAAAAAGGCAATTGTAACTGGTGCAACAGGATTTATAGGTAAGTTCCTTGTTCGCGAATTAGTCAGGCAAAATGTTGAAGTGATCGCTGTAATAAGAAAAAATAGTAAAAATCTAAAAAATTTATCAGGGCTTCCAGTTCATATAGTAGAATGCGATATTTCAGATTTGAAGTTTCTTCCTATACTGTTAAAAGGCGCGGCTGTAGGAGAGGGATATGCTATAGAAGACATTGAAGCTGTTTTCCACATCGCGTGGCAAGGTGTTTCTGATATGGATGCAAGAGATCAGCTCGTACAAATACAAAACCTGCAGTCTACTCTCGACTTGATTGATGCAATGCATGAGATGGGGATAGGCACATTCGTTGGCTGCGGTAGCATGCATGAAGCAGAAGCCCTTGTGGAGATGTCACAGGATAAAGTCGTAACCCATCTCGGATTCATGTATAAGGCATCAAAAACAGCAGCTCATTGGATGGGCAAGGCAAAGTGTGGAGCCTATGGTATACGATTCTTTTGGCCATTGATTAATACTTATGGAGAGGAAGAAAGGTCAGAAAGGCTTATCAATACAGTGATTGGAAAGATATTTGATGGCAAGTCACCAAGTCTTTCTACTGGAACACAGTATTATGATTTTGTTCATGTTGCTGATGTGGCCAGGGCTTTATATTTGATTGCAGAAAATGGCATAGATGGCACTAATTATGTACTGGGTTCTGGCAGTGCAAAACCTTTGAAAGAGTTTTTGAAAGTGGTAGGAGATATTGCAAACCAGATGAACGGTGGGACAACTGTTCCACTTGGATTTGGAAAGATTACAAACAATGTTATAAGTCTTCCGCCAGAAACATTTGATGTATCTGCTCTACAGAGAGACACAGGATTTGAAATTTCAATACCTTTTGAAAACGGAATAGAACGGACAGCAAGATGGATTATGGAAGAAATGAAAGGTGAAAAACTTTAAAAAGAGAAAAGACCACGAAAGCAGCAGTTAATAAAACTCGGAGGACATAAAGCAGCTAAACGTGGAGGATTTATACAATGGATATTTTATATACAAGTAGCGATAGTTATGCCTTCCTGACAGGAATCTCTATACTATCTTTATTAAAGAATAACAAGTCATCTAAGAAAATTAATATCTATATCATGGATAATAAGATTTCTAATGAGAATAAGAAAAAACTTATCCAGACTGTTCAAGCATATGAGAGAAATATTTCATTTGTTCCCATGCCTGACATGACTAAGCTAACAGGTCAGATGATTGACACGCGCAGATGGAATATCAGCACATTTGGACGGCTGTACATGGCGAGCGCTCTTCCAGAATCAGTCCACACAGTTCTTAATATAGATTGCGATACAATCATCATGGACTCCTTAGAGCCCCTTTGGGATGTGGATCTTACTGGCAAAGTGTTTGGCGGGATGTTGGAGTGCATGAATGACCGCTACAGGAGAAATATCAGTATGGATAAAGGCGAGCCATATCTGAATGGCGGAATTGTATTCATGAATTGTGATGAAGTTAGAAGACATGGATATGAGGAAAAATTCACAAAATATATAGGCTGTTATGGGAGTAGTCTTGCGTATCTTGACCAAGACGTTTTGAACAGTGTGGTTCCGGCAGAAAAAAAGGCTGTGTTACCAATGCGTTATGATGTGCTTTCGTTATATTATTATGCAAATTATGAGCAAGTATTGAAAATAAGAAGATCGAACAATTTCTACTTAAGAGAGGAATTTGAGGATTCGGTTAAGAATCCCGGGCTAGTTCACTTTACTACCTGTTTCCTGGACGGGCTTAGGCCTTGGATTCATGGCAACAAGCATCCATATAGAGAAGCGTTTCTTGCACTTAAAGAAGATTCTCTTTGGAAAAATGAGCCTTTGTGGGAAGATCAACAAAGCAAATTTATTAAATTCCGTAATTTTTTAATACGGAAAGCCCCAAAAGCACCATTATTTGCTGTTGCATCCATTCTTCATGGAATTATTGTTCCTAACAGAAACCTTCAAAGAATGCGAAAGTCAAGAGGAAAGACAAATGCTTGGAAAAAAAGTTAAACATAGGATCAGCTTCAGCATTATTGTTCCTGTTTATAATGTAGAAAAATATCTTCCACAATGCATTGAAAATGTCCTTTCACAGACAATAGAAGATTTTGAGGTTATCCTTGTGGATGATGGGTCACTGGATGGATGTAGAAATATCTGCGATCAATATGCATTGAGAGATAAACGGATTAAAACAATACACAAAAAGAATGGCGGTCTTTCCAGTGCGAGAAATGCTGGATTAGATATGGCGACCGGGAAATATGTAATATTCTTGGACAGTGATGATTTTTGGGATGACTGCCGGGTATTGGAGGAGATTGGAAAACGATTGGATGAAACACAAGCAGATGTATTGATTTTCCCTGCCAAGAGATATTATGAGGCAGATGGAAGCCATACGAATATTTTAAACATGAATGTAGAACGCTCTAGAGTAATGGATAAAGAATTAGACTCTGCAATTATATATTTACTTGAGAACAATATTTATCGTGCAGCTGCCTGGAATAAAGTAATCCGCAGAAAGCTAATTGAAGTACACAGTATGCGCTTCAAAGAAGGCTATCTAAGCGAGGACATGGACTGGTGTGGAGATTTGCTCTTGTACGCTAAACGGTTTGATTTTTATGATATTCCTTTTTACTGTTATCGCCAACAGAGGAGCGGCTCTATTACATCGGAAAAAAACGAAAAACTAGTAGCGGACAAGCTATATATGTGTAAAAAGGGCTTGAAGCAGTCTAAGGAGTTGGAACCAGATAAGGGAAGACTGCTGGCATCTTACTATGCATATGAATATTCTGTTGCATTGGGGTTATCTTTTGGCATAAGGAATAGAGAATTGCTAGAGCAGATGAAGGCATTGCAAGAGCTCCTCAAATACGATATCAGTAACAAAGTGAAAAGCGTAAATAAGCTGAAAAAATTAGGGGGATATGAACTAACTAGAATGGCGCTTTGTTTCTATTGTAAAATTAAAAGATAAAGCTAATATTGTGTTTAGCAAGTCAGAAAATAGTCGGGAAGAGGGGATTGAATCATCTATAATTAGAATATTGGATGGAAATGATACAGGACGAAGAGATGTTGCAGATGCTACACAAATGGATAATAGAACTGATAAAGCGCCAGATGTACCAGAGCCGGGGGGGGGGATAAAACTATATTGGATATAATACCTTCGGATGTTTGCAACGTTTACTGTCGTGCTTCTGCACATTGTGATGACGCTGCCGGCAAACCATCAGTCACAAGATATACTGACATTAATCCAGTCTATTGGAATATTCTTATTTTTCAAGGAACTACAAAACAGGAGTATTTTGAGTTGGGAAAGAAGCAAAAAGATCTATAATATAGGACGGTGGAAAAAACTTGTCTAGATAATGCCATCTGTCTGTCGGTGTAGCTTTGCAATCTACTTGGTTCATCCATTTTTTATAAACTTGATTTATAAATTGGTTAAAATCACTCCGCTTTCATATCCAATCGGGATAGGCATTACTGTGTTGTATATTATAGTGTTTATCCTGTCATGGATTGCAGCATGGGTATTAACAAAACTGCCGGGATTTAGGAAAATTATATGAGGTATATCTTGTTTTGTCAAAATTAAGAGATAAAGTACTTGGTACACTAATTAACCGCATGTGGTTTAAAAGACAGGAAGGTAAAAATGAAAGAAAAAATCAGCATCATTATCCCTGTATACGATGTTGAACAATATCTATCTAGATGTATTGAAAGCATTATTAATCAGACGTACAAAAATCTTGAAATAATATTAATTGATGATGGATCCACTGATAAATCTCCAGTGATCTGTGATACTTATGCAGAATCAGATTACAGGATAAAGGTAATCCATAAAAGTAACGGGGGATTGTCTGATGCACGTAATGCTGGATTAGATATTGCAACTGGCGAATTTATTATTTTTGTAGATTCTGATGACTATATAGAACTAAATTTATGCAAAAAATGTATGGAAAGTATTTCGGATGAAATTGATATTGTTGCTTATGGGTTTGAACGGTTTTGCGACGGTAATGACGCAAAACGCAAGGCTACTGTTGGAAATATAAGGAGAATACCGAATAATGAATTATTTAAGTACTATATTGACCGCCATCATCTTACACATATGGTTTGTGACAAAATGTTCAGAAAATATCTTTTTAAAAGCATTCGATTTATTAAAGGAAGACTTGCTGAAGATATGGCTATCTGTTATCAATTAATTGGAATGTCCAAAGAAGTAATTGTAATTGATGAGGTACTTTACAATTACTATACTCGTTCAGATAGTATTATGGGAACAGGAAGTCTTAAGTTGTGTATTGATGCTTATAAAGGAGAATGTGAGGCATACGATTATGGTAACCTTCATTTTCCGCAATTTAAAAAAAATAATGATACCAGATTTCTAAATCAAAGCATGAAGGTATATTTAAAACTTACAAAACTTTATAAATTGTCTGTGCAGGATGTAAATGTACAAATCGTTACTAATAATATTAAGCAGTTGAAAAAGAGAGGACTACCCCTTTCAACTTTAGGATTCTATACGGCATTTTATATCAACAAGAAAATAGCATGGATGCTATTTAAAGTTTTGAAGCTTACATAATCAACTAGTGAGGTATCAATATGGTTCCATATTATATTACTTTTTTTATTTCATGTATTTTTTGTTATTTAGGCGAACAATCAATGCGAAGGGGATTAATTGCTAAAGAGAACAACGCAGAGCATACGGTAACCCATCAATCCAAAAAAATAAACTTTAATATAAGACTAAGGAAAAGCCACAGACGATTTATTATAAAAAGTTCTTATTTATATTTTGCTTTGAGCATTTTGATGGTATCCTTACTGGCAGGAGTACGAGATTATTCTGTAGGAACAGATATTCGCGTTTATGGAAACGACCTATTCTATTATGCCAAGATGGTTTCTCTCCCAACTTTTATAGAACGCTTCCCATACATAGAAAATTTATATCTTGTACTGGTATATTTTTCTGCTTTTTTTTCTAAAGAGCCACATATATTATACTTCTTCACTGGATTAATAATATATTCCTTTATAATGGCAGGTATGCTAAAGTTTAAAGACCGAATTTCAATAACATTTTCTTGGTTTTGTTTTTTGTGCTTGCTGTATGGAGATACATTTAATGCAATGCGTCAGTGTCTGGCAATTGGAATCATTGTATGGACATTTTATTTCGCTGTAGAAAAGAAATATATCGCATATGTATTTGGCACTGTTGTGGCATTTTTCTTTCATAATTCCGCTATCATCGGAATAATTATTTTTGCTATTTACAAAATATTACAGATTAATAATAAACTATGGATGAAAATTTTGTTGGTAATAACCACAGTCGTGGGGCTAGCCTTCTTCAATGAGATATTGACGTTCCTTATGAATATGGGGATATTAGGGCTGAAAATGACAAGGTATTTCATTAGAGAAAGTTCCGGATTAAGTATACCTGCAATTTTAATACGCTTACCTTTCTTGATCCTTATATTAGTGCAAAAAAAGCAGTTTTGTTATGGCGAAAATAGCAAAAGTGGTTTAAAACCATTAAGTAATGAGGCTGAGGCTGATTTTTTTATAGTATTACTTTTTGCAGAAATGATATCAGTAGAATTAAGTTCTTTTGTTGCCTCATTATATAGAATTGCTTTATATTTTGTACCTTTTCGCTGTATGGCTTATGCACGAATATTTGCTGTGCAGAAAAAAGAGAATCGTTTTTTCTATGGAATACTATTAACTGTATACCTATTAATTATATTTATTTATCAAAATCAATTTAAGGGAAACAATGAGATATATCCATACATATTTGGCAAACTTTGAACTATAAAAAATCCAAAATTTTAGCGAGGAGAGCTCGGATGAATTTACATGCTGTAAAAAAAACAATAAAATCGGGTCCATTTGGGGGGATCGCGACATTGCTGGGAGATATCTATTCGGCTCCAATTAGCTTAATTTCTTTAATGATAAAAAGGCCAACTTCCCCAACCGCTATTTTGATAGGAACTCCAACTCATTATAATATAGGAGATCATCTGATCGCATACAATGCAAAATGTTTTCTCAAAAGAACTTGCAAATATGATTCTGTTATTGAGATACCTACTAGAATTTTTGCTCACAATACAAAAACCATTGCGAATATAATAAAGAATGATGTATCTATTTTTATTACGGGTGGTGGTTGGATGGGGGATCTGTGGCCAGATGACCAGAATATGCTCGAAAGAATAATAACAACCTTTTGCAACCATAAAATTGTAATTCTCCCACAAACTATATATTATGAAAATGCAGAAAAAAAATCAA
Source organism: uncultured Eubacterium sp. (assembly GCA_948560485.1). The sequence continues at coordinate 13,878 of CAOXUF010000007.1, read as the reverse complement.
CACAGAAGATTATTAACAAAACTAAAAATGTGTTTTCGTCTGCAAGGGATTTGACCATTATATGCCGGGATTATTTATCATATAAAACTGCCCTTAGATATTTTGACATTCCGAATATAACAATACAATTAGGACCTGACATAGGGTTATACTCCTGCAAATATAAAATTGCTAATGAAAAAAATATTATTGCATGTTGTTTAAGAGAGGATCTTGAGTGCTGTTTAGATAAAGAGGAGATCATACGGGAAATTAAGCAATTTGCGGACAGCAAAAAATTTTATTTCCAAAAAATAAGTACAATTAATTCTCGTCCGATTCCTGTATGGTACAGAAAAAATATTATTAAAAATACAAAAAAACATTTTAGTCTTCCGGAAGTCATTGTGACTGACAGATTACATGGAATGATTTTTGCCGCAATAGTTGGAACAAAATGTATTGCATTAGATAATAAAACACATAAAGTCAAAGGCGTATACGAATTATGGTTAAAAGATAATTCAAATGTAGTGATGCTTGAGAATGAAAATTTTAAAGAGTTATTGATTAGAGAGTTGTCTGAAATGATGGAGTATAAACAGGGCGGATCGCAATGGCATGATATACTTTATTTGAAATTTAAAGAGATGGGCGAGGAATTCATGAAAAAAGCTATTTAAAACGGTAAAATTTTTAGGGGGAGAAGCTATGATAAATAAACCTAAAAGAATGATATTATGTGATTTTCCAAATAATAAGTGTAATTTAAAATGTGAATATTGCTATATTACGCAGCTACCCCAATGGTCCAGAATAAATGAAAAAGGAAAATATAGTGTAGAGCATATTGCAAAGTGTCTAAGTGTTAAACGTTTGGGAGGCTGTTGTATTATTAATATGACAGGTACTGGGGAAACAATGCTGGAGCCTGGGATTGTAAAATTATGCCGCCTCTTGCTTGAACAAGGCCATTATATTGAATTTGTTACGAATCTTACTGTTAGTAAAGTAGTGGATCAATTTATGGAGTTACCTGCCCATTTACAAAAACATATGGAATTTAAAATATCTTTTCATTATAACGAGTTGAAAAGATTAAACTGGATGGATAAATTCTTTGAAAATGTTGATAAAGTTCAAAAATCAGATTATTCTTTTACGTTGGAACTTATGCCTTATGATGATTTAATTCCTGAAGCAGATAATATATTGGCATTGTGCAAAGAAAAGGTGGGAGCGCCGTGTCAGGTTACTGTTGGACGTAAACACGGTGATAAATCCGCAGTAAGCTTACTGTCTAATTATGACAAAGAAGATTTTGCTGCTGTCTGGTCAAAGTTTGATTCATCAATGTTTAAATTTAAAATGGATCTTTTGGATGTAAAACGTAAAGAGTTTTGTTATGCTGGTGCATGGACATTGCGTGTGAACTTATACTCAGGTGAAGCCTCACCTTGTTATTCACAGCCTTTTAAACAAAATATATTTGATGATCCTTCCAAACCGATTAATTTTGTTGCAGTGGGTTGTCATTGTGCTATGCCTTTTTGTATTAATGGGCATGCACATATGAGTTTGGGAGTGATACCTGAATATAATGGACCCACATATGCACAAATTCGGAACAACACAAGAGAAGATGGCTCAGAATGGTTTTCAGAAGAATGTAAAGAATTTTTTAGCGGAAAATTATATGAAACAAATGAGCAATATAACGCATGGAAAAAGTTTTCTATCAATATTAGTTGGTATTTTAGAAGTTTTCTTTTTGCTTTAAAATACCCAAAAAAAATAATTCGATGGATTAAATTATATTTCTTTAAAAATAATAAATAGAATTATCTGTTAGGAGGTAATAAAAATAACACGCATTGGTGAATTAACAAGGAATACTTTTATTATAACAATTGGTCGTATTTCAACACAACTTGTATCTTTTTTGCTTTTACCTTTGTACACAACGTTGCTTTCATCAGAAGAATACGGGACAGTAGACTTAATCACAACACTTGTTCAATTATTTATCCCGCTTACCTCATTAATGATAGATCAAGAAGTTTTTAGATTCTTATTATCCTGTGATAATAAGACAGACAAAACTATAGTAATTTCTAATTCTTTCATTTTATTAACTGGATCAAATGTTTGCTTTTTTCTTTTATACGAATTTATGGCAAGTTTTGTTTCGGTCACTTTTCAAATGTGGTTTTTTCTGATCCTAGTTGTGACATCATATAATAATTTATTCTTACAGATTGCTAGAGGATTAAAGCAGACTCATATTTATGCATTTGGAAGTTTTATGTGCTCAGCAGTAATTATAGTTTTAAATGTAATTTTTACTGCTTATTTTTTAATGGGTGCCCAGGGTATGCTGTTTGCAACCTTTATGGGAAATTTTATTAGCTGTTTCTTTTTGACTATTAAACTCAGGATATATAAATATATATCATTTGAAGTAATACATTTGAAAGTCATTATTGACAAGTTAAAATATTCCGTTCCTCTTATTCCGAACCAACTGTCAATATGGGTTATGAATAGCTCAGATAGAATTATTGTAGCTTATGTCTTAGGTACCGCCGCAAACGGAATATTAGCCGTTTCACATAAGTTCCCGGCAATATTTATGACTTTTTTTAACATTTTTCAGCTGGCATGGCATGAAACAGGTGTGCTTCATTATTTTGATAATGACAGAGATAATTTTTTTTCAGAAACATTTGAGAAAATTATTAAAATTTTTTCTACACTATGTATCGGAATTATTGCTGTATTACCGTTAACTTTTAATTGGTTTATTAATATATCCTATAATGATGCTTATAATAATATTCCAATATATATGGC
>CAOXUF010000007.1:0-11036 GCA_948560485.1 uncultured Eubacterium sp. | reverse complement strand
GCACTACTTTTTAATGTTGTTGTCGGCTTGTTAGGGGTAGTTTATGTTGCGACGAAAAGAACACTTGAGATTGCTAAAACAACATTGTTATCAGCAACAATTAATATTATCATAAATATATTACTCATTGATAAAATTGGTCTGATCGCAGCATCTATTTCAACCTTTATAGGTTATTTAATAGCAATGCTTTATAGAATTATTGACACAAAAAAATATATAAATATAAAATATAATGCCAAACAGTATTTAGCAGTAGGATTCTGCTTAGTCATTTATATTTTCATTTATTATTTAAAAAATAAATTTATTTCCGTTATTTTCTTTCCATTATTTATTATATTAGCAGTTTACATAAATAAGGATGTTATAGAAGTAGTCATAAAATTTGTGAAATCAAAAGTAGGGTGAAAAACATGACTATAAAGAAAAAGAGATTATTTGGAAGTATGCTTCTGCTGTGCTTAATGCTTATCATAATTTTTCTGTTTATTCAGGAAACGAATAAACCAATCTTAGTGGAGATGCTAGATAACAGAAAAGTATACAGGATGTCTCCAGAAAAATTGATTTATTTCGATGATTTCGAAGAAACGGATTTCACATGTACGGGGCTGACATATGATCCTTATAAGAAGACGTTTTGGATCGCGGACTATGGAGCACTCAGCAAAAATGCTACTCCTGCGCCACGATTGGTTGAAGTTAATAGTTCGTTTAGTGAAGTAAAAAGTATAATCTCCATTGCCAACCAAGTAGGAGAAGATGCCAATGTGCAGGGGATAGCATATGATTGCTCCAATGCCAGTATATGGATAGCGACAGGGTCTGATTTAGTGAATATCAGTAAAAATGGAGATATTTTAGAAAGGTTTGGTCTTGGAAAATACTCGCGGTATAAGGCCAATGGTATTGCATATGATGCAAAGACCGATACATTATGGATACTTTGTTTTAGAAAATATCTTTTAAATTATGATAAAATGGGGAACTGTTTGTCTGCTGTTAAAGTCAATTTACAAGACCAAGATCATATATGTTTTACAGAAGATGGAGATTTATTGGCTTCAGTTGGAGCTGATTATTATGGTGAGAAAAACTATGTTGTAAAACTTGATACAAATACAGGAAAGGTCGAGTTGATTTATCAAGTATTAGATTCATTTGCTGTTGAGGGAATATATGCTATAGATAAGAAATTATACATTGTAAACGATGGAGTATATCATAATTCTAAAATCAAAAAAAGTTACTTAAGTTTATATCATCTTGATTTTCCTCCAAATCATAAATAAATTTTCACAGATCTTGTTATAAAATTCCAAACCCTCATAAGCCCTTATTTCATGTGGCTTGTGAGAGTTTGGTTATGTCTGTCAACTTGTAAGTGCCTTAAAAGATATTGTAGTGTAATTACCGGTTTTATTGACTCAAACGGGTCCTTGCGTTCGATGATGTGGCCTTTTTTTGAAGATACCGAATAATTTTACGTTCCTTTTTGACAAGGAGATTCGATTTTCTGCACTAAGGCCATGAATTTCCTCTGAGAGGATTTGTAAGGTCTTTTCTATTTGTTCAAGTCTGCCAGTCAATTTTTCAACATCGCTAGAAGGGATACCAGAATTTTTCCTGTTCGAGATTCCGTTCTTTGCAGGTATTCCAGCCTGTTTGGAAAGGCTTGGGCGGCCAACTTTCCCGTTTGGTATGACCATTCCTGTATCCGGTTCGAACTGACCAATGCATTTATATTGTTTATTCTACGATCACAACAATTTCCTGTGTAACTGCTTCGGCGTATTCATTACATATAATATTAGCTTTTATCGTATGTTTCCCAGAAGATGTTGGCAAAATACATACACCATTTATTAAATCGCAATCTTTATGCCGGACTTCCGTTTTGTCAAAATTTACCTCTCCCGGGAATATGGAAACCACCTCATTCCAGTCTGCGGGATCAAGAAGATTTGTAATATCTTTTATTACGGTTAGCTCGTCAATTGAGATAAACTTCTGCCTGTCATCTATACTCTCTTTTTCAGTTTTGCTGTTTTCACTGTTCTCGGGCTCGAAAAATCGAAGTTCCCAATTTTTATGTGAGTCTTCCGAAACCGTTAATGACTCTGCTTCCATATATTCGTACAATTCCCTTATAGACATGACAAGCAGATCATCAGGAAATTGCAGATTCACTCTAACCCCTGTTGCCCTGGCATTGCCATCGTTATGAACAGAGAAGTCCAAAGGAAATGCATTCTTATATAGATGCCGAAACAATCGTACTTCATTTTTATCTGCATGAATTGTTTTTCCGGCATAATCGTTATAGTCTATTCCTTTTTCCGCATCAGACAGATCCACTGGCGTAACCTTAAGATAAACCACAGAATCCTTTATTGTCACATTTTCATCTATAATTTTGCCATCAACACCGATTGCTTTATCCGCCCTGATCCATAAATGGGGGCTTCGGCTGTTTTCTATTTTCAGGTCAGCATTCAATGCCTCGAGTGTGTGTACTCTTTCTGTCAGTCTCAGAATCTCAGCATAACTCTTTTCAATGTCAAATTCAGTAGTCCGTATCCAGCCAGGACGATTGCTCCGGCTTATTGCTTTGAAAATTGACTGTGATAACTGAGCGGCTAATTCATCGGCATTATGCCAGAATTTTACCATCCTTCCTGTCTTTACTTTCGATTTAAAGTTCAAAAGCCCCGCTGCTTTGGCCGGATCCTTTTCCAGATTATCTGCAGTAGTGCTGACATCATTTGCAATTACGAATGCAAGAACAGGAATTTTTTGCCTGACAGCATAGTCAAACTCTTTCTCTGTGTAGCTGATCCCCGAAGCCGGGTCGATAGAACCATATTTATTTCCTACAATAAGCACATAGTAATCGGAGCAGTCAATCGTCTCCTTGATTACTTCCCACTGCTCTTCATTGGCGGCACTGAACATTTCCATGCCGGCCGGGAACTGATTCATAGTAAGAATCGTTTCAATTGCCTTCTGCCTCTCAGCCTTTAGGTCTTCATATGTTGATGAAATAAAAAACTGATATTTCTTTTCCATTTGATATATCTCCTTTAAGATGCCATTTGGCAAACTACCTCTGCTTAGCTATCCTTTTATAATGTCTGAACCTTCAGCGTCTAGGGCAATACGGAATGTATTCAGCCCTTCTGTAAACTCCCACATCGGCTTCTTAATCTTCCCGGAAAATACTGAAAAACTGTTTGTTAATGCTCACAGGCGTCCCTGTGACAGCTACGCATCATCCCAGTTCCGCCGCATCAAGTTTACTCTTTAATGTTTTTTTAAGAGCGGTAAATGCCGGAATAAAGCTGTCGCGGATAAGCAGGAGCATTTCATCAATTTCTTCCTCATTATAGATATGTGCCGCTGTATTGCGTTTTTTTAACATAAGAAGCCATTCAACGGAATCATTCACAAACCCCAGTTTATAGCCCAGCTGTAAAATTTCCCTGGGTGAGCCGGTTTCCGCACCTTCCGCACCATGAATTCTCAGCACCGCCTGTAATGCTTTCCATGCAAGTTCGAAGGTAAGATTAAACTGCCCAATCACACCTGTCCTGTAAATCTCATTATCATTTGCAAACTCAAAATCCGCATTTTTTAACACCTCAAGACAATTTGAAAAATTATCAAGCTTCTTCATAGATTATTATCCCATCCCTTTCTATTTCCCTTTTTAACTTATCAGAAACACCCGAATCAAGTTCGACAATGTCAAAAGTCAAAAGTGAGTGTATGTGTTCCTTTATCTCCCAGTAAAAAGAATCAAAATCGCCACCATTTACAGCAATATCAATGTCGCTTCTTTCGGTATGTGTGCCTCTTGCGCGGGAACCAAAGAGAATTACCTTACGAATCGCATGTCTTCGCGCGAATAAAGCAATATCTCTTACGACCCTGTCAGGGATATTATACTTCATATCCAATTACCTCCGATTTCTTGGGCTACAGACGTCTGCCTCTCCGATCAAAATCTTTTTTCCATCAAAAGCAAACCCATAATGCCGGATCCGATTTTCGTGGATTCCTCTTGCAATTAATTCTGTATCATACTTCTTCTTTTTAATCTGCTCTAACGCATTTTCCACTGCATTCTCCAGTGTTCTATCCTTTTGCTTTGAAAATACTTTAAATTCAATTACTATAGCGTCATCTTCCTGATACAGGGGCTCTGACATTACATCATATCTTCCAAGTCCGCTTTCTCTATTTGAACGGATTTGATAGCGTCCGGCCAGATCTACAATCAATCCAAGTACAAAACCGTGATAGAACCTCTCAGGGTGTGTTTTCTCCGGGGATTTCCGACCGATATCGAAGCTGCTGAACACTTCGGCCGCAGTTTCATTCATATACTGGTTCATATAATCAAGGTCACCTGTAAGAAACGCTTCCTTGAAGTTCTGGTAGGACGTTTCATCCTCTGGAAACCATGCAGCTATCATATCCTGGAACATGAGCCTGACCTCGTGATTGGTAAGCTTAAGTCTGTAGATATGTTTCCCCCTGGCAGGGTCGTCCCTTGCACCTTGAAAGCTGTTTGCCTTTACTCCGGCAAAACTTATTGAAATCACTGGAAAAGTTCCCTGCAGTTTCCTGTATGATTCATCCTCCCAAATTGATAATCCTTCAAATAAATCGTCCCTCCCGACATAACCTGCTGAAAAAAAACATTCCATCATACTAAGATTTAGTGTTTTGCCGAAGCGGCGGGGCCGGGTGATCAGTGTGACTACGTCCTTCTCCTCCCACCATTCTTTAATAAAATGTGTTTTATCTACATAGAAAACTTTTTCGGTTCTCATATATTCAAAATTCTGTCCTCCAATGGATATAGGAGTTTTTTCTGCCGACCTGAGAATTTCACACATTTTCCGATGACCTCCTTCTTTGTATTTCAGGAAGTAACCTCCTGCTTCAATCTTTAATTTATCGTACCCAAAGCTATGCTCTATACTAACTATACCAAAAATAGTATGTGCAGACAATGTGGTTTTTCTAAAACTATTTTTTATTATTTCGTTTATGTTACTGTTTACTCCGTTTACAGTAACTCGTTTATTAATCAGTTTTGAAATTTTCCTGAAGAGCAGGAAAGATAAAACTAGTACTGCATTGCGTAATTAACAGTGAATTATGCAATGCAGTACTAGATAAAATACCCTGACCGGACTGCGAGAGCCCTATGGGTATGAAATTGGAAATGGGGTTTCGCTATAAATAGTAATGTACTTTATTTGAGGAGATTGCCAAAAAGTGAATTTGGCGGCAGGGCTGAACAGCCCCACGCGCCCCGCTTTTTTTGTGACCAGCGTTCCCAATTTTCAAACACGCTCTAAAGGTCTCTGAGATATTCCATAAAATTTTCCCTGTTTTCAAGAGCTGTTGTAGTCGGTCTTCCAAGGTCATCTCTTGCCCCGATGGCACATTTGATTTCAATCATACTTAGTGTATTTCGTTTCCTGGCTGCCTCCAATTCTTTATCTAGCGCTTCAAATGTATTCACACAGGAAGCATATGGATAACCGCAGCCCTTTGCAATTGCCACAAAGTCAGCTCCGCCTGCAACGGTGGGCATGCCGCCTACCGTTTCATGCGCCTCGTTATTTATAACAATATGGATTACATTCTTCGGTTTATACGTCCCCATTACTGCCATGGATCCCATATGCATGAGAACAGCGCCGTCGCCGTCTATGCACCATATTTTAGCATTCGGCTTATTTAATGCTACTCCCAGCGCAATGGATGAGCTGTGCCCCATAGAGCCGACTGTCAGGAAATCATATTTATGGCTTTCCCCATTGGACGTACGAATTTCAAACAGTTCACGGCTGGCTTTTCCTGTAGTAGAAATAATGGGATCTTCTCCGGATATCTTTACAATATGCCTGATAACCTCTTCTCGTGTCATAATGTAACCGTTTTTATAGCTTATCCCGCTCTCATAAGATAATGCGCCCTTACGGATTACAAAGGCCACATTTTTCCCCCTGGCAAGAAGTCTCTTAAATTCTTTCATTACAGTTAAGACTTCATCATCTGCAGTATCCCTTCCGATTACAAAAGCTTTTATATCCATATCCTCCAGCAGCTTCAGGGTTACTTCTCCCTGATAAATATGCTGTGGCTCATCATGTATACCGGGTTCTCCTCTCCAGCCAATAATAAATACAGCCGGAATAGCATATACCTTATCACTTAAAAGGGAGGCTGCCGGATTAATCATATTGCCCTCACCGCTATTCTGCATATAGACAACCGGTATCCTGCCTGTTGCAAGATGATATCCAGCCGCAAGTGCAGTACAGTTTCCTTCATTTGCTGCAATTATATGATGCTTTGGATTAATCCCATAGGCATCCATCAGGTAATTGCAGAGGGCCTTCAGTTGGGAATCCGGTACACCTGTATAAAAATCAGCCCCGATGATTTCTATTAGCTTTTCAACTTTCATAACAGCTTTTCCTCTTTTCTAAGTATTTGGCGATAAAGTATTTCAATATCATTCTCTGTCAAAGCAACCGGATTATTCTTTAAGCGGACAGGATTGACAGATGCTTTTAATATACTGATATCGGGTTCCTCATAAGCCGGAACAGATAATCCCAATTTATCATAGACAGCATGGAATTTTCCAGCAGCTTCTATGGATGTAGAATAGCCCATTGTTTCCGCTATTTCCCGAAAAATATTATTCAGATATTTCCTCCCTCGCGAATCAGTACAATTATCAATATTTTCAATCATATATGGCCAAAGCCTTCTAACACATAACGCTGCCGCGTGACCATGCGCGACCTTATAAAGACTTGTCAGCTTATAACACATGGCATGCCCTGCGGTTGTCTGCGAGACATTAATTGCTTTTCCGGCAAGATTTGATGCCTGCAGCATCTGGGCTGCTTCGGTATACTGTCCGGCCAGATATCCATCCATATTAGTCAGAATAAGCCGGATGGCCTCTTTTGCATACTCTCTGCTTTCCTTTGTTGAATTCACTGACCAGAAGGATTCGAGCGCATGACAGAATGCGTCAAGCATGGCAGCTTTTTTCTGATAAACTGGAAGTGTTTCCAGTAAAGAGGCATCCATTAGGACAGCTGCCGGGATACAACTCTCATCAGCAACAGACTGCTTTTCTCCATTATAATATATGACAGCAAACCGGGTTGCCTCGCTTCCGGTACCTGCAGTAGTTGGTATTGCCATCAGTTCTGTTTCATTCGGAATAATTTTCTGCTCCAGATAATTCTTCCTGTCATCCATATTGGAATAAAGTTTGATACATTTTGCCGTGTCAATCGCACTGCCGCCCCCAGCCGCAATGATCATGCTGCAGTTCGCGGAATGAAAAAGTTTAACACCTTCAACGACCGATTCATATAAAGGGTTTGGGTTAAAACCACTGAAGCGCACCACCTTAATACCGGTTCTTCCTTCCAGTGTCTGAAAATAAACATCAAGCTTTAAATACTTTATTGAACTCCCGCATACCAGCAGTATTCTTTTGTGACCGCCTGCCTTCAGGTACTCGTCAAGTTCCTTATAATCATTGTCAGCTGATAGTATCTTTTGTTGCGCCATATTGTATCTCCTTATATGTCTTCCGGGATTAAGCGTATGATATCCTTAAAAGGCATACAGATATCATCGCATTCTTTTGCCCGGTGGTTTGTAAGAATCATTTTTGCGGCATTCTGCATCGCCGGAAATCCTGTACGGGTCAGCTGGTTTGCATAGATGATAATGTTCACGCCTCTTGCCTTGAATTCCTCCTCTGTCACGGTATTGAAAGAGGTCGGGACAACGACGATTGGCGTGGTCTGGTTTTTACTGCGGTATTTTTCCACAAATTTGAATATCTCCTCCGGGCTTTTTTTCCGGCTGTGAATCATAATCGCGTCTGCTCCTGCCTCTGTAAATGCAAAAGCTCTCTCAAGTGCATCCTCCATTCCACGCTCCAGAATCAGACTTTCAATACGTGCACAGATCATAAAGTCTTTCGTACGCTGTGCCTTTTTCCCGGCTGCAATCTTCGCGGAAAACTCAGATATGGATGCCTGGGTCTGGACTACTTCATTTCCAAACAGAGAGTTCTTTTTCAGTCCTGTTTTGTCTTCTATAATAATCATGGAGACGCCCATCCGCTCCAGTGAACGGACCGTATATACGAAGTGCTCCGTCAGGCCACCAGTATCTCCATCAAAAATAATTGGTTTTGTCGTCACTTCACAGATATCATCAATTGTACGGAATCTTGATGTCATGTCAACTAGTTCAATATCCGGTTTGCCCTTGGCAGTTGAGTCGCACAGAGAGCTGATCCACATGGCGTCAAACTGGCGGGCCCCGCCTTCTTCCTCAACAACAGTATCTTCAACAATCAATCCGGTCAGACCACTGTGTGCCTCCATGGCACAGACAAGTCCTTTTATGGCGAGTGTTTTTTTCAGCCTTGCACGGCGTATATCTGGAGTAGACAGTTCAGCACGGGCACGTTTTTCCAGATCCATGTATTTCTTATCCTTTGAATAGGGATATTCCACAAGTTTTCCACCATAAGAAGCGAGAACGGAAACAACCTCGTTCCGGATTGGCTTCTGTATCCCTGTCAGCCAGTCATCGCCGTGAACAACGATTGCCGGCTGATATTTCAACAGGTTTTCTTTATAGCTAAGGGAAGTTTGTTCCACTACCTTGTATACTCCGTTTATATTTTCAAACATAGTTCGGCGTTCTTCAAAGGGAAGAAGCGGAAATCTCTTGTAACTGGCAATGGCCTCATCTGACAAAACACCAATAATCAGTTTGCCAAGATGCTGTGCTTTCCTGATAATGGCAATATGACCGCTGTGGATCATGTCTGTGGAAAAGCACATATATACGGTCCGGTTCTCTATTTCTCTTAATTTTTCAGAAACAACTGCCAGGTCTTCCGGACTGTCAATTTCGGAACATAACTGGTTTTTAATATCTAAAGGTGAGATCCGGCAGGCATCAGATACCTCATTAAATGCATTTTCAGCGTAGCATTTTACCTTATCATTTTTACAGAAATCCTCTATTTTATCAAGCCATACTTTCCAGTCTGCGTTTTTTAACAGATACAAAGGCTGTGCAGCTACTGCTTCATTAAAAAATTCAATGCCTACTTTCGTAATATGATCCTTTTGTATAACTGCTTTAAAATCCTTATCCGGCAAAGGCAGTACGGAGCTGACAGTCATACAGCTTGTATTACTATTTACAATGGCTTCAAAAACTGAATGTTCAAATACAAGATCACCGTGCATGAGGAGAATGTCATCATCAAGATATTCCCTGGCACAGTAAATGGAGTAGATATAGTTGGTCTGCCTGTAGACAGGGTTCTTTACAAAGGTAATATGTACTGGTATGTCGAGGCTTTGACAGTAATTAACAAGTACAGCATCAAAGGCGCCGGTAGTCATAACTACTTCTTCAATACCGGCTCCTGCAATTAATTTTAGCTGTCGGCTTAGGATTGTTTCTTTGTTTGATATTTCTGTCATGCATTTTGGGTGCTCGGACGTCAAGACGCCCATACGGGTTCCCAGGCCGGAATTTAAGATTAGTGCTTTCATTAAATTCTCCTTCATTTTTAATTGCTAATTAGCATCTGTTGCATAGTGAATATTTGCGGTCTCATTTTTGTCTTCAAATGTTTGCACTTTTTATTTATAGTAACTAATGGTCTTCTGGAGTCTGCCGATACCATATAACCGAAGCATTCTGCTCTGAATCCCTTTGTTTAACACGTTGACAACCATTTTTTTCGTAAAACCGAATAGCACGTTTATTTTCAGAAGAGACATACCAGTATATTTGGGATAACCCTTTTTCTTCAAAACCTATACGGATGATTTCAGCCATAGCATATCGGGAATACCCCTTTCCGAATGCACAAGCCCTCACTGTTATAGCAAATTCGGCAGTACCATCTATAATATTCTTCAAACTTACCGTTCCCATATAAACATCGTTTTTATCTACAACAGCCATATGTAGATTATTTTTATCGTTTTGGCTAGAAATAATAAATTTTTCGCAATCACTAATTGTTTTTTCTTTAAAATTTGTTTTCATATATGCCACAACTTCTTGATCATGCATCCACTCTAACATCAAAGAAGCGTCTTCTGGTTTTAACTTTCTTAATCTCATTTGCTAGTCCTTTCTTATTAAATATATATGAAGAATTCTTTTTTTAAACGGTTTTTCTATTAACTCATGAATTAATGCGGCTAATAAAAAACAACTTAAAAATGAAGAAAATATTTTTGCTATACCTGCCTGTATTCCTAATGACCTTACTAGCACTGTCATGATTGGCCATAAAAACAACTGTACTAAAAAGAATGTATAGGATATTTCACTTAAGTATAATATAATACGCGAATTTTCTATTTTCTTCCATTCTACTATTGCAAGTGCAGGAAGTATCAAGATAAATGTTGGCAAAAGAATCCATGAATATAACATATAATTCTGTGAGCCTATTTCTAGCTTTGATGCAACTGTTATTACACAAATTGCTGCTATGCATTCAAAGACAATGGATATTTTTTTTAATAGAAATTTACATATTATTTTATTTTCCCGAACTACAGGCATTAACGCTGCCAATAACATACCGACTAAAAATTCCATAAGTCTAAAATATGGATTACTATATATGCTTCCCAATTCAAGCTTCCACACAACTATCGGAGAATATAATAAAATCCCCACACAAAATAGCATTAAAAGAATTTTTGTCATTGTTTGTATCTGTTTAATTTGCCCTACAGCAAACGGAAAAACAATATAGCAGATAAGAATACATGAAATGAACCAAGTCCCTCCGTTATGCACAAGAGAAAATGTATTGGGATAAATTGACTGCAAACCTAACAGTTCCATTGGCATAAGAACAATATTTTCTAAAAGTTTTTGCCCCCCCCCCTAAAAATTGCATGATAAACTATAATTGTAAA
>CAOXUF010000006.1:7781-24526 GCA_948560485.1 uncultured Eubacterium sp. | reverse complement strand
ATAATATTTTTTAAACGGCACTTATTTAAGTTTAATAATATTAAGGAGTAAAAAGTATGAAAAAACTAAAAGTATTGGTTGCAGATAATCAGGTGGTTGTAAGGCAGCAATTATTACAAGAGTTAAGAAAAGATGAGTACATTGAGATTGTGGGGGCAGTCGATAATGGTAAAGATGCTTATGAAATATTTGAAAGGGAAGAGCCTAATATTGTAATATTTGATTTGTTGTTGCCGATTTATGATGGGTATGTATTGTTGGATAAAATGAATGAGCATGGTATTCACAATAATCAGAAACTTGTGATGACTACACCTCTTACGAATAATATGCTGGTAAGTGAGGCATTTAATCAGGGAGTAGATTATGTGTTAACAAAACCTTATGATGCAAGGGCTATATCTGTTCAGCTGCGAATGATACATGACAAAATGAATCAGGCTGCGGTTTATGAGAATGTAATGGCAGGAAACAGCGCCAGAAAAATTAGAAATACAAATATAGATAGAATATATAACAGCAGCGAATTTGATAGAATTTATCAAAAATTGGATGAAATTATATCAAACCGCTTAAATGAAATAGGAATTCCGGTACGTCTAAAAGGTTATAATTTTATAATAACAGCAGTAAAAGAGGTATTAGGAAATGATGGAAAGTTAGAGGCGGTTACAAAAGTTCTTTATCCTGATGTAGCCAGAAAACATGGTTCTACACCACAAAGAGTAGAAAAAGCCATCCGTCATGCGATAGAAGTTGCATGGATGATTGATGAGAATAATCCGATACATAAAGAATTTAAATATATTATGGGGGCAGGTAAAGACAGACCGACAAATTCTGAGTTTATTGCAAAACTTACTCAAGATGTAAGGCTTAAATACTATAAGCAGACAATAGCATGCTGATAGTATTTAAGCTGTAAAAGTTATTTTTTTGCCCGTTTTAATGAAAAGACAAATTCCGTGCCGACACCCTCAGTGCTGATGACATCAATATGTTCATTGTGGGCCATTATAATTTCTTTAACAATGGCAAGACCGATACCGGAACCGGTCTTGTCACGGCCACGGGATAAGTCTGTCTTATAGAAACGCTGCCAGATTTTATCAAGACTGCCAGCCGGTATTCCCATGCCAAAATCTTTTACTGAGCAGTAAATTTTATCTCCTCTATTGTAGATTTTAATAATTATTTTAGAACCTGCATTACTGAATTTAATCGCATTATCCAATAGATTATATAAAACCTGTTCAATTTTTCCCTTATCTGCATAGGCATTATAATGCTTTGGAGGAAATTGAATAATTAGTTCAATATGTTTCTTTTCACAGCTTCCCTGAAATGTTTCTACAGTAGATGCCACTACATTTTCCATATTAAACTCTTCAAAAATAAGTTCAGGTCCCGTGCTGCTCCAACTATTCAGGTCTCGAAGACCGGTAGTTAATTTTTCTAGTCGATTTGCTTCTGATAAAACAATAGACAAATATTTGTTATGTTCCTCAGGTGGAATAGTTCCATCCATCATTGCTTCAATATAACCTTTAATAGAAGTTAAAGGTGAACGAAAATCATGAGATATATTCGAAATAAAGTTTTTCTGATATTCTCTGGAGTTGTTTAACTGTTTAGACATATATTTCAATGAACTGGCAACATCCCCGATTTCATCATCATTATTTACTTTAAGCCCTTCGTATTTAAAATTTCCTTTTGCATATTCCATAGCCGCCAGACGAATCTGCTTCAGAGGCAGATAGATAAACCACATAAAGTTAAAGAAAATAATTAAAGATAATATCAGTATAATTACATAGGTCACAAAGAAAATAAATGTCACATCATAACTGCTTTTCTTGATAAAGGAAGTTGGCATATGTGCCACGACATAGCCATAAATCGTATTATTCTTCTCTATGTTATGAACAACACTTAATGTATTTGTTTTGTATATGTTATATAGTTTATTTATTCTGTATTTTCCCTTAGTATAGTCATTTGGATTAAAATCTTCTATTACAATGTTGTTTGCATCTGTACTAAGAGCCTGTGTTTTATCCGTTGTATAAATTAGTTTTTTCTCACTGTCTAAAATAAGGATATTGCAGTCAAGCACTTCATTAAAATCACTAAAGAACTCATCAGGATTTTCAATATCATCTAAGGAAGATTCCGTCACATGGGCAATGTTTTCGGCAACAATTGCAGAATAGTTATTCAATTCTTTTGCATCTTCCTGTAATAAATGATTGTATATCAGATTGGTAGACCAATAAGTAATTAATAAAAATCCCAAAACTGCAAAAGAAAAATATCCAATAAAAAATTTAGTCAAAATTGAATTTTTCATTATTTACTATGTACCTCGAATCTATAACCTACACTCCATACCGTTCCGATAGACCATTCATCAGTATCGGAAATTTTCTCACGGATTCTTTTAATATGAACATCCACAGTTCTCGTATCGCCGGCATATTCATATCCCCAGATGTGATCCAGTAACTGTTCACGGGTAAATACCTGATTTGGAGATGATGCAAGGAAAAACAGTAATTCAATCTCCCTTGGAGTCATTTCTACAGGAGCACCTTTATATAAAACCTCATAATTGGATAAGTTTATAATTAAATCCTTATATTCGACGCATTTGTCTGATACAGGTTTTGAAGCTTCTTTTGCCGGAGCAGTGTATCGTCTTAAAACAGCCTTTACTCTGGCGACTAACTCCTTGGAGTCGAAAGGTTTTATGATGTAATCGTCTGCCCCCAGTTCTAACCCCAATACTTTGTCGAAAACTTCTGTTTTGGCAGAAAGCATAATGATAGGAACTTTGGAATCTTTTCGTATCTCACGACATACTTCGTATCCGTCTATACCGGGAAGCATAATGTCGAGCAGGACAAGGTCCGGATTATAATCTTTGAAAGTATCAAGAGCCGACTGTCCGTCATGTTCTGTTTTGGTTTCAAAGCATTCTTTTGTTAAATAAAGTGATATGAGATTTGCAATATTCTCATCATCATCGACGATTAATATTTTCTGTTTTATAGCCATATGATTTTCCTCCCATTTTCATATAATTGTATCATAAATTGTTTTTGTTAAAAAAGTTAGAAGAAATTGTAAAAACTTCTATTTGTTTGATGCTGTGTTGTGTATATTCAGCTTATTGAAATATGACGACTGTTGCACCAGCGCCTCCTTCGCCGTGTTCTCCGTTTCTGAAAGATTTCACATACTTACATTTCTTTAAATGGTTTTGAACAGCATTGCGAAGGATTCCCGTTCCTTTACCATGGATGATATATACTTGTGGCAGGTGTGCAAGGTAAGCATCATCTAAATATTTATCCAGTTCGCTTAAGGCATCGTCTACATTCTTTCCAATTAAATTTAATTCCATTTTTATATTCATGGATTTGCTCATTTTAATTTTGCCACTGCTGTTTCGTGTAAGTCCAGGTGCCTTAATATCAGGTTCATCAATAATTTCTAAGTCTTTAATATTAACTTTAGAATTCAAAATTCCCATCTTTACTGTAAGGTTTCCATCAGCATTCGGAAGAGATGCGACAGTTCCATTTAAATTCATACTTAAAACTTTTACCCCGGTACCTAATTTAAAATCTGAAGGTTTGTAAACTTTGCTTGGAGCAGCAGTTTTCATGACTGACTGACTCTGGTTTTTCTTTATCTTGGAGCCAACGTCACTTCTAGATTTTTCTAATTCTCTGGTATTGCCGGATTTCCCATATTTATTGATGTTTTTAATCGCGGTATCTGCTGTTTCTTTTGCTTCTTTTAGAATGTCTAGAGCTTCTTCTCTGGCTTTTCCTAAGATTTTATCTTTCTTTTCGTTAAGCTCTTTGGTTTTATATTCATAATCTTTCTTCAACGATGCAATCTGTGATTTGTAAACAGAAATGGTTTCCTTGTCTTTTTCGATTTGCTTTTTCTGACGTTCCAGTTCTGCCAGAACATCTTCAAATTGTTCATCTTCTGCATCAATACGGGATTTAGCATCGTCTATAATATATTTTGGAAGTCCGAGTTTCTCAGATATGGCAAAGGCATTACTTTTACCGGGAATACCAAGCAGGAGCCGATAAGTCGGTCTGAGGGTTTCCACGTCAAACTCACAGCTGGCATTTTGAACACCATCTGTAGAGAGTGCAAATAACTTTAATTCGCTGTAATGGGTAGTTGCCATCGTGCGTGTTCCCATATTTTTTAAGAAGGTCAAAATGGCGATACCGAGTGCAGCTCCTTCGACAGGGTCTGTACCGGCGCCCAGCTCATCAAACAGCACGAGAGAATCCTGGTCTGCGTTTTCTAAGATATTCACAGTGTTTACCATGTGGGCAGAAAAGGTACTTAAACTTTGTTCAATACTTTGTTCATCACCAATATCGGCAAAAATCTCTTGGAATACAGCAAGTTTACTGCCATCAAGAGCAGGAATATGGAGTCCTGCCTGCCCCATAAGGGATAAAAGCCCGACTGTTTTTAAGGAAACAGTTTTACCTCCGGTATTTGGACCGGTAACAATCAGCAGGGTAAAGTCTGAACCTAAATGAACATCAATAGGAACTACTTTCTGCTGGTCTAAAAATGGATGACGGCCTTTTTTTATGTGAATATATCTCTGGTCGTTAAAATCCGGCATGGTTGCTTTCATTTTCTTTGCCAGACTTGCTTTGGCGAAAATAAAATCAAGTTTTGGTAAAATTTCTAAGTCAAGCTTTAACTGTTCCATATATTCACTGCATAAAATGCTTAAGTTTGCTAAGATAATCTGAATCTCATCAGCCTCTTTGGCAGAGAGTTCACGAAGTTTGTTATTCAGTTCCACAACGGCAGCAGGTTCGATAAAAAGAGTAGAACCGCTGGAAGACTGGTCATGAATAATTCCGGACACGTTTCCACGGTGTTCTTGTTTGACCGGTACGCAATATCTTCCGTCTCTCATTGTAATTAAAGAGTCCTGAAGATAGGTTTTGCCACTCTGTGAGTTCACAAGAGTATTTAACTGACTGTGGATGCGGTCATTTGCAATTTTCATTTGACGTCTGATGTTCTTGAGATTATATGAAGCATCGTCAGCCATTTCTTCTTCGGAAATGATACATTTCTCAATCTCTTTATTTAAATTAGTAAGAGGTTCAATTGCTTCAAATAATTCATCAAGGCTGTCTTTCGTGTCAGCATCCTCCCGTCTGGAAAAAGTTTTGATTCTGTTAGCAACTTTCAGTAGGGAACTGATTCGAAGCAGTTCGCCCATGCCGAGAGTGCTGCCGATTTCCAAGCGTTTCAAAGATTCTCCGATATCATGTAATCCGGAGAATGACACACTGCCTTTTTGCCAGATACGTGTAAGGGCATCACTGGTCTGTTGCTGTATGTGCTTAATTTCATGTAAGTCTGTGGAAGGAGTCAGTTCATCACATAAATTTTTCCCGAGGTCTGATGCGGCTTCTTCTTTTAATTGCTCGATTATTTTATGAAATTCTAAGGTCTTTAGAACTTTTGTATTCATAGTGCCTCCTAGTGTTCTAATTCTTGTATTTAATATCATTATCAATTATAATAAAGTTTAGCTGAAATATCCCTAAAAGTAAATTGTTAATAGGGAATTTGTTTGTGGTTCGGCGGTATATAGGAAAAATATTGATTAGAATTGTTTTAAGATGATATCAGGAGGACATTATGAAATACATAGAGACACTGCGTGAAGGTGAGAGAATTCAGGAAATATATTTGTGCAAGCAGAAAACCAGCGCTATGACAAAGACGGGTAAGGAATATGAGAATGTTATTCTGCAGGATAAAACAGGACAGTTAGATGCAAAAATCTGGGACCCGGGTTCGATGGGCATAGAGGATTTTGAAGCACTGGATTATGTGGAAGTTCATGGCGATGTGACGGTTTTTAATGGACAGACACAGTTAAGTATCAAGAGAGCAAGAAAGATTAGTGAGGACAATGTGGACCCGGCGAATTATCTGCCATGTACGGACAAGGATATGGATGAGATGATGACGGAACTGTTGAAATTTATCGCAAGTGTTAATAACCCGTATTACAAGCAGGTTTTAAGTGTTTTATTTATTGATGATTCAAAGTTCGCAGAAGCATTCAAAAAACACTCTGCGGCAAAGAGTGTTCATCATGGATTTATTGGAGGGCTGTTGGAACATACACTGGCAGTAACGAAGTTGTGTGATTTTTATACGAAACAATATCCGATTTTAAATAGAGATTTATTGCTGACGGCGGCTATCTGCCATGATATTGGAAAGGTGTATGAGTTGTCGGACTTTCCGGCGAATGATTATACAGATGCAGGTCAGCTGTTAGGACATATTGTTATGGGTTCTGAAATGGTGTCAAAGATTATTGCAACGATTCCGGATTTTCCGGTAAAGCAAGCGAACGAGTTGAAGCATTGTATTCTGGCACATCATGGGGAATTGGAATACGGTTCTCCAAAGAAACCTGCATTGATTGAGGCGTTAGCACTGAATTTTGCAGATAATACAGATGCGAAGATGGAAACGATGAAAGAAATCTTTGAAAGCAATAGTATGGCAGGTGCGGGTGAATGGCTTGGATATAACCGGTTACTTGAGAGCAATGTAAGAAGAACAACGGAGTAAAATCAGAGGATTATGAAAATGTGGTAAATGTGTTTTAAGCAAAAGAGATAATAATATTTCGGTTGTAATGAAAAGTATGGGAAGGAAAGAACAAGGCGGTTTACATAAAGTGTTTAACAAGAATGATATTTTAGAAGTTGAAATTATAGATCAGGGAACAACAGGAGAGGGCATAGGTAAGATAGAGGGCTATGCCCTCTTTGTGAAAGATACGGTAATAGGTGATGTGGCACGTGTAAAGATTATGAAGGCAAAGAAAAATTATGCTTTTGCAAAGTTGGAAGAGGTTATGAAACCATCACCCTATCGTGTTGAACCGATATGTCCAAAAGCCAGTAGTTGCGGAGGCTGTCAGTTACAGGCAATGAATTATCAGCAGCAGCTAAAGTTTAAAGAGGATAAGGTATATAACAATATTAAACGAATTGGTGGTATTGCAGAGTTTGAGATGAAGCCTATTATGGGTATGGAAGAACTATGCCTGAAAGGAAAAGAAGAGAATGGCCCGTTTCATTACAGAAATAAAGCACAGTTTCCGGTAGGGATGAATCGTGATGGTAAGATAGTCAGTGGTTTTTATGCAGGGAGAACCCATTCTATTGTGGAGATAGATTCCTGTGCATTGGGAATGCAGAGGGGTGTAAATGTGGAGTCAGATTATTTTGCTGGTGCAGGCGTTGAGGCAGATGAAGATGTTGTGTCAGACGAAGCGGGGCAGAAAAATGTGACGTCGGATGTGAATGCATGTGTAATGAAATTGGTAAAAGCATTTATGGAAGAGAAAGGGATCGAACCTTATGATGAGAAGAGCCATAAGGGGCTGATTCGGCATGTGTTAATTCGTGTGGGCGCAAAGACCGGACAGATCATGGTGTGTGTGGTTATTAATGGAGAGAAACTGCCATATGCTCAGGAATTGGTGGAGCACTTATTAACAATTTCGGGAATGAGCGATATTTCTATTAACATTAATAAGGAAAAAAATAATGCGATTCTGGGAAAGAAGGTTGTAAGTTTATATGGTCCGGGATATATTGAGGATTATATCGGTGATGTGAAGTTTCGGATTTCTCCACTGTCATTCTTTCAGGTAAATCCGACACAGACGGAAAAGCTGTATGGAAAGGCTTTGGAGTATGCAGGGCTGGCAGGCAGTGAGACGGTATGGGATTTGTACTGTGGAATCGGAAGTATTTCCTTGTTTCTTGCAAGGTCGGCGAAGAAGGTCATTGGTGTGGAGATTGTGCCGGAGGCGATACGGGATGCGAGAATCAATGCAGAAATTAATGGGATGGAGAATGCAGAGTTTCTGGTAGGGGCAGCGGAAGAGGTTGTACCGAAGTATTTTGAAGAACATCCGGGAGAGGCAGAGTGCAGACCGGATGTGATTGTGGTCGACCCGCCAAGAAAGGGTTGCGATGAAACACTGCTGAAAACTATGGTGGAGATGGCACCGGAACGTATTGTATATGTGAGCTGTGATAGTGCTACGCTGGCGAGGGATTTGAAGTGGCTGGAAGGCAATGGATATAAGGTGAAGGAAGTGACACCGTGTGATATGTTTGGGCAGACGGTGCATGTGGAAAGTATCGTGTTGCTTTCAAAACTTCATACAAAACAGAATATAGAAGTGGAACTGGAAATGAGCGAGCTTGATTTGACGGCTGCGGAGAGCAAAGCCACTTATGCGGAAATTAAACAGTATGTGCTTGATAGATATGGATTGAAAGTATCCAGTTTGAATATTGCTCAGATTAAAGCAAAGTGTGGTATTATCGAGCGTGAGAATTATAATACGGCAAAGAACGAAAATGTTAAGCAGCCAAACTGCACAGAAGAAAAAGAAAATGCAATAAAAAACGCGTTCAAATATTTTCAAATGATTTAAATGGGAGGATAAAATGCTAAAAAAGATAAAGTTTAAAGGGGGCTTTTTTAATGAAGAAAAAGAGCTGAAATTATTTATGAATGAAGATAGAATATCAGTTCTTTACGGGAAAAATGGCTCTGGAAAAAGTACTATTTCTAATGCTGTGCGTAAGGCAAAAGGGGATGTAGTTGATGATATAGTCCAAGCCACATTACTTGATGAAAAAGATATGGCTTTTGTGGATACGCAGTGTATTCATGTGTTTAATGAAGATTATGTGAGTTCACGTGTTAAAATACGAGACGATGGGTTGAATGCAATTATTCTTTTGGGCGAACTAGGTAATCTTGAAGATAAAATATTGGATTTGGAACTTAGAATTGAAGCTGAATCTAAAAGAAATGCAGAACTTAAAACAGTTGTTGGCGAATATAAAGACAAAGATAATATAAAGTCTCCAAGCAACTGTAAATTTCAGATTAACCTTGGATTGTCTGGAAATGGACATTGGGCTGAGCGAGAAAAGATTATTAATAATGGTAAACGCAATGCCAGCGTTACGGATAAAGTAATGGATTCTATTATCGCATTGCAACCTGCTGAAACATTGGCGGATTTGAGAAAACGTTATGAAGAGAATCTTCAACTGTTAAGTCAGGTAATAGCTAATGAAGCGGCTCAGATTAGAAGTACTGTGAAATTGAATGTTCCATATGATGAAAAGGTATTAAAAAATCTTCTTTCAAAGAAGGTTGAAAGACCTACATTGTCAGATCGTGAGCAATATCTTCTTCAGCTTATTGATGATGGGAAATTAGACCAAATTAGTGAAATGAAGTCAGTATTTTCGAAAGAAAAGACAAAGAAATGTCCTTTTTGTTTTCAAGAAATCTCAGATCAAGGTAAACGAGATTTGATTGGTAGTATAGAGAAAGTATTATCGAAAGAGGTTGATATTCATGAGGAAAAACTCAAAAAATGCATCATACAGGAATTGAATGTTGATTTTTCTGGTATGGATGTCTTGAATTCACCTAATTATATAAAGTGTAAAGATGTAGTGGAAGAAATCAATAAAGAGATATTTAAGATACGAGAAATTATTCTTAAAAAGATTAATCATCCGTATACACCTATTACTGATTTTGAGAGCTGCCTGATTGATAAACTTGAGCAATATGAGTTGTTTAGGACTAAGTTACAGCAGGAAATAGAAAATTATAACAATGCAGTTAAAAAAATTGGAACACTTAAAAGGAATCTCACAAATGATAATGCAGCCATTGCACATTATGAGGTTTCTAGCGATATTAAGTTATGGAAGCAAGCCTTGGAGGAACAGAAGAAAGCCGATGAAGCATTAAAGGAATCTGACGAGAAAATCAAAAATCTCAATGATGAGCTGAATATCTTAAAATCTCGAAAGAAAAACATAAAAATAGCAGTCGGTTTGATTAATAAGAGCCTTAGATTTGTGTTCTTTTCAAAGGATAGATTAGAAATCAAAGTTGAAGGTGATAAATATGTATTGTATGCCCACGGAAAAGCAGTAAAGCCTAACAATGTGTCTGTTGGTGAAAGAAATATTATTGCTTTATGCTATTTTTTTTACAGAACTGATTATGAATCAGGAGGCGAAAGACGGGTATTCAAAAAAACTAATCCTTGTTATTGATGATCCCATATCAAGTTTTGATTTTGAAAACAAAGTGGGAATTATGTCACTGCTGAAAGCAAAGGTAGCCGATATTATTAAAACCAATCCAGAAAGCCAAATTCTAGTGATGACACATGATATTCAGTGTTTATATGATCTTCAAAAAATTGGAGAAGAGGTTTGCAACGAATATAAGCGAGAAAGCAACGGGCAAAAGAAAGTTACATATGCTTGTTGTGAATTAAAAAACAAAGAGATTATTCCATTCAGTCACACAAAACGAAACGAATATTCTGAGATTTTGAAAGTTGTATATGATTATGCTTGTGGTAAGAATGCGAATGACACTCTGATTGTTGGGAATTTAATGCGACGAGTGATGGAGGCGTTCTCAACATTTGTGTATAAAAAGGGAATAGCAGAGATTTCCTGTGATGATACGATTTTGCAACAGATTGGAGACAAAGATTACATTGATTATTTCAAGAATCTAATGTATAGGCTTGTGCTTAATGGCGATAGTCATATGCTAGAGAGAACAAATAGTTTAGACGACATGGATTATTTGAATTTTTTAAGTGATGAAGAGCGACGAAGAACTGCACAGGAAGTTATTTGTTTCGTTTATTTATTAAATAAAAGGCATATTTTGGCACACTTGGAAGGAAAGCAAAACATTGAAACCAACATTCAAAAGTGGTGTGCAGATATAAAAAGTTTTTGTGTAGGTGATGAAGTGACGGTGTGATTATGATTGTATTATATTCCATTCCATGGGAATTAAGGACGTGGTCTATATTTAACCAAAGACAGGTGATAAAATGATTTCTATATTAAGGTGTTTTTAAGATTATCGGGGAAACGCAATTTGAATGTAAGGAGAAATCGTAATGTATAGAAGTAGTCGATACTGACTTTGCCTAAAATTACACTTAAAGCAATTTATGCTTTGCCAAATGTGGATGTAAGAATAAGAAAAAGGTAAATATGGTCATTGGCAAATAGGAATATGGGAGGTGTTTTATGGATAAGCGCAAGCGGATGGGAAAAGATAAAGAGGGAGTGATTTTTCCGGTTGCTCCAAATCTTTTTGAAATGAGTGATAGTTATTTGCAATTTATAGAAGAAATTAAGAAAGAAATTCAGAAGCAAAGAGTTTCAGTTGTAATGAATGCTAATGCAAGCATGATTTGCCTTTACTGGAATATTGGCAGGGCTATTTTGAAAAAACAAGAGGAAGAGGGATGGGGAGCAAAGGTTATTGACCGTATGTCAAAGGATCTGAAAATTGCTTTTCCAGAAATGTCTGGCTTTTCTCCACGTAATATTAAATATATGTGCAAATTTGCCCAGTGTTGGGGGATGAAGAAATAGTGCAACGGGTCGTTGCACAAATACCATGGCGGACAAATATTACCTTGATGGATAAATTAAAGACACCGGAAGAACGCATATGGTATGCGGGTAAAACAATAGAAAATGGCTGGAGTAAAGCGATACTTGAGTTACAGATACAAAGTAAATTACTGGAACGTACTGGAAAAACAGTCAACAATTTTCCTGTGGCACTGCCACCGCTTGATTCTGATATGGCGAATCAGATATTTAAGGATCCTTATTTGTTTGACTTTTTGGGAACCGATATGCCAAGACGTGAAGTGGAAATAGAACAGAAACTAACAGAGCATATTCAAAGTTTTCTATTAGAATTAGGACAGGGATTTGCATTTGTTGGTCGGCAGGTTCATTTAGAGGTTGGAGGACAGGATTTCTATTTGGATCTTTTGTTTTATCACTTAAAATTACGCTGCTATGTTGTGATAGAATTGAAAGCCTGTGATTTTGAACCAGGATTTATCAGCCAGTTAAATATGTATCAAAATATTGTAAATGATATTTTGTGCCATCCTGATGATAAACCTACAATCGGGCTTTTGTTGGTTAAGGGTAAGAATAAAACTGTAGTGGAATATTCTTTATCTGGTTATCAGAACCCGATTGGTGTTGCAGATTGGCAGAATCAGCTCACACAGTCTTTGCCAGAGGAGTTCCAGAGTAGTTTGCCTTCTATTGAAGAAATAGAAAGAGAATTGGGTTAACAGTAAAATTGATAGAAAAAGTGCAAGACCTATCATTTTCAGAAATGAGAATGATAGGTCTTTTTCGTTAAAAAGGAGGAAATGGAATGGAAGAAATTAAAATGTTGAAGCTCAAGGAGATTAAAGAGTTCAAGAATCATCCGTTTAAAGTTATTAGAAATGCGGAACTGGATGAATTAATGAAGAGTATTGAGAAAGATGGAGTGATAGTTTCCTTACTGGCAAGACCAAATCCAAATGGAGAAGGGTATGAATTGGTATCCGGTCACAGAAGAAAATTAGCATGTAGTGAGTTGGGAATAGAAGAGGTTCCGGTGATAGTTAGAGAATTTAATGACAATCAGACTGTTATTGCAATGGTAGATAGCAATTTGCATAGAGAAAAAATATTACCAAGCGAAAAGGCTTTTGCTTACAAAATGAAATTAGATGCAATGAATAAGCAAGGACATAGAACAGATTTATCTTCTGGTCAAGTTGTCCAAAAGTCAAATAATCCTTCATTAAGAATTTATTATTTAGAAGTCAATCAAGATGAAGAGCAAATAAGGTTGGTAAATAAAGTACAACCTTATTCTTCAAGGAAAGAACTTTCTAAGCAGGTTGGAGAAAGTGAAAAACAGATACAGAGATATATCAGATTGACGAATTTAATACCACAGATTTTGAAAATGGTAGATGATGAAAAAGTAGCTTTTACTATTTAGCAGTATGTGTCAGTGTGGATTTTGTGGAGGGAATTATACTAGAAGATCTTATTGTCAGACAAGAAAAGAAAATAAACCTGTATGGAAATGTAGTTATCAGACAAAATTTGGGAAGAATAAATGTCCTAACAGTAAAGCAATAGATGAGTCAATTATTGAAAGTGCATTTTTAGAAATGTTTCAGCTTTTGGCAGACAATTTTGAAGATGTGTTAGACAATGTTTTAAATAGTGTCGAAGCAGCATTGCAGAAAGATGAAAGTAAAGAAAAATTAGTGAGAGTGCAACGGAAACTTTATAAGTTGGAGGAGCAGAGAAAAAAATTGACCGACATTTTCATTGATGATAAAATTACAAAAGAAGCATACGATGAAAAGTATAATGAACTGTCATTTAAAATAGACAGAGTGAAAAAGGAAAAAAGTGTGATTTCTGACAATTCCTTAATACAGAAAAGTATTAAGGAAAGAATGGAAGAAATCCGGTTAAGCCTCATAGGTTTAAAATGGATAAAACATAAAAATTATATCGAAACACAAATTAATTATTTAAAAGAGCGAATTGAATCTGAACAAATTGATGAAATCTTAAAAGGTAAAAATACATGAAAAAATAGAAAACAGAAAGGAACCTGAATGGTGGAGAACAACAAAGATAATCTAAATATTATAGGGAGTGAAATCATCATATATCAAACGGATGATGGGCAGACGAAAATAGATGTTAAATTTGAAGATGAGACTGTTTGGCTTACGCAGGCACAATTATGTGAGCTTTACCAAACCAGTAAATCTAATATCAGTGAGCATATTAAGCATATTTTTGAAGAGGGTGAGCTAGAAGAAAATACAGTTGTTCGGAAATTCCGAACAACTGCGGCTGACGGAAAAAACTATAATACAACACATTATAATCTTGATATGATTATTTCCCTTGGATATAGAGTGAAATCCAAGATTGCTACAAATTTCCGGCGGTGGGCTACCGAACGATTAAAAGAGTACATGATAAAAGGCTTTACAATGGATGATGAACGACTGAAAAATTTGGGTGGCGGTAATTACTGGAAAGAGTTATTAGACCGTATTCGGGATATTCGCTCATCTGAAAAAGTTATGTACCGACAGGTACTTGACCTTTATGCGACAAGTGTTGATTATGATCCCAAGAGTAATGAATCTATTGCGTTTTTTAAAATGGTACAAAATAAATTGCACTATGCAGCACATGGACATACAGCAGCAGAAGTTATATACGAGCGTGCGGATGCCAGTAAGCCTTTTATGGGATTGAAAGGTTTTTCTGGTGATTTTCCTGTATTGAAAGATATCAGTATTGCAAAAAATTATCTCAATGATGAAGAGTTAAAGATCCTAAATAATATTGTATAGGGATATTTTGATTTTGCGGAGATTCAAGCTATGCGCCACAATCCTATGTATATGTCAGATTATGTGGAGCACCTTGATAATGTTTTAAAAACTACAGGTGAAAAAGTGTTGCAAGGAGCCGGAACGATTAGTCATGCACAGGCAATTGAAAAAGCAACAGAAGAATATAGGAAGTATCAGGAACAGAACTTAGCTCCGGTCGAAGAAGAATATTTGGAAAGTATTAAAAACATTCATAGCGCAGTAAAGAAAAAGGGTAAGAATTGAATCTAAAAGTGTATCAATGTAAATGATAAGATAAAAAAGAGTTTTTTAAGATGTTGGTGGAAATATGAGTTTGGACAACGATAATCATGCTGAAAGTGTTAGCTTATTAAATAGAATGAGAAGAAAGGAAACAACAAATGAAAAACAGATCAACAAAAATTTTAATAATAGCTATTTTTATCCTAATAGCAACTATAGGATGTACAAATGACAATTCAAAAAACATAGAAAGTAAATTAAGCAGCATTGGAGATAAAATTGAAAAAGATGATATTTATGTGATTCCAGAGAAAGTAAATTATACATTTTATGAGAAATTTTCTATCATGCATAGTTTCTCGATAGATTTCTTATCCTCTTCGGAAATTGATATCAGTGACATAAATGTAGAAATGAAAACAAAGGTTTCTTATGGGACGAGCATTACAAAAATTGATGAAGAGCAATTAGATTTAAATACATTTTTTTTATATAACGATATCAGTGTTTTTGAATTGGAAAAGTTAAAGAAAAGTAATCAAAAAGAGTATGAGAGTAAGATGGAAGAATATTCGAAAGAATATGAACAACTTCGAAAGGCAGCAAAAGGTAAAGTTTATCGTTATAGAATAGATATAGAATTTAACATGAAGGAAGATGGTGACAATGAAACCATCAAGGAAGTTGTTGTAAAATATAAAAACAATGAAAAAAGAATTAATATAGGAAATATAAAACTGAACTATGATAGTAAGCTTAAACGAAATGATAAAGCATTAGAAATAAAAGCACCATCTGAATCGGATATTTTTATCGAAAATAACAAAGAGGGGATTATAAACTATCTGGGACAGGAAACATTGAAATCCAACAAAGATATTGTTTTAAAAAATATATCCATATATAACAGCGACAATAAGATAAAGAAATGTCTGTTGCAGATCAAAAAGGGAAAATCCTCTACGGAGAAAGAGTGGGAGAAAGCAGTAAAAATCAAAAAGGGAGCAAAGATAGATACTTCTATTATTATAGAAAATAAAGAACTTGCTGACAATTTTTCTTATCAATGTAATGAGTACTTAGTCTTTGATTATGAGGTTCAAGGAAAGAAGTACACAACATATACAGAACTGGTTTTCACAACAAAAGCGTCAGCCTATGAGTTATATGCACATTATTTAGATAAGAAGTAAGATAGTTTTACATTTCCCATTGTCAATCCCTCTAAAAAGCGTTAATATATATAACGGAAAAGATTTTACATTCAACAAGAAAATAGCAAGAAGAAACATACAGAAGCAATAGGAGGCAATTATGGGTGGATTTTTCGGCGTAGCATCAAAGGAAGACTGTGTATTTGATTTGTTTTTCGGAATAGATTATCATTCACACTTGGGAACAAGACGTGGCGGAATGGCAGTTTTAGGAGAGAAGGGATTTGACAGAGCAATTCATAATATAGAAAATTCTCCATTTCGAACAAAGTTTGATAAAGACTTTCAGGAGATGGAAGGAAATCTGGGAATCGGATGTATTTCTGATTATGAATCCCAGCCATTGATTATCCGTTCTATTCATGGTACATACGCCATTACAACGGTTAGTAAGATTAACAACATGGACGAGCTGACACAGGATTTATATAAGCATGGGCATACTCATTTTCAGGAAATGAGTGGTGGAGATATTAATGCTACCGAGTTAGTTGCCACATTAATTGACCAGAAGGATAATCTGATAGATGGTATTAATTATGCATTGGATAAAGTTGATGGTTCACTGTCCTTATTGCTTATGAATGAAAATGGAATCTATGCAGCACGTGATAAGCAAGGAAGAACTCCGATTACGATAGGAAGAAAAGAGGGTTCGTTCTGTGCAAGTTTTGAGAATTTTGCCTATAAAAATCTGGGATATACAGATTACAAAGAGTTAGGACCGGGAGAGATTGTCGTAATGACACCAAAGAATTGTATTACATTGTCTGATCCTAACAGTGATATGAAGATTTGTACATTCCTTTGGGTTTATTATGGATATACAGCCAGCTCTTATGAGGGAGTTAACGTTGAGCAGATGAGATATAACTGTGGAGCAAAGATGGCACAGCGTG